>DATCPV010000490.1:0-10430 GCA_036569885.1 Gaiellales bacterium
GCTCTGGATCGTCCTGGCCGGCGCGTGGGCATGGGTGTCGCTGCGCGGAGACTCTCCTCGCCGGTGCCTGACACCGCTCATCGCGGGGCCGCTGGCGCTGGTCGGGCTCGGGCCCGCGTTCGTCCTGGTCGCCGCGACCGCACCCACCCGCAGCCGCCGTGCACTCGAGGCGGCCGCCGGAGCGGTGGTGGCCGCGACGGTGGGTGGATGGGCGAGCCTGCGGCCGGTGCCCAGCCTGAGCGGCGCGAACAGCCCGCTGATCTACCTCCACGTGATCGCGCGCAACCCGCAGATCGCGGCGACCGCCGGCGCAATGGTGCTGTTTGCAGTGCTTTTGGCGATTGCATGGCGGGCGGAACGGCGGCTGCAGGCGGTCGCGCTGTGGGGTCTGGGTTTCGGACTCGCGGCCGTGGCCGTCCCGGAACTGCTCGTCCACGGGGCGGGCGGCGCCGGTGCGGGAGTCGCCGCGGCCCGCGGCCGGCGCCAGGCCAGGGCGGCCAGCAGCACCGCGATCGGAAGCGTCCATGAGGGTGGGTATACCGGGAAGGCCGTCAGCGTAAACAGCGCAGCCCAGCCCGCCAGAAGCGCCGTCGCGGCCGGTGTGGCGCGCCGGCGCAGTGCATCGGGCAGCGCCGCGGTCGTGCGGTGGGCGGGTGCCGCCACAGGCGACCAGCCAGGCGCCGACGTGACGGACGGCTCGGCGATCGCGGCCAGCAGCATGTCGCGGAACGCCGCGGCGGTCGGGCGGCGGTCCGGATTGGGGAGCATCGCCCGCTCCAGCGCGTCCGAGAGCTCGCGCGGAAGCTCGGGCCGCACCCGCCGAAGCGGAGGCGCCCGGTGGCCGAGGTTCTCGAGCAGCTCGGAGAGGCTGCGGGCCTTGTATGGATTGCGGCCGGCCAGCGCCGCATACAGGGTGAGCCCGGCCGACCACACGTCCGTGGCGCCGGTGGCTCGCCTGCCCGCCGCCTGCTCGGGCGCCATGTACGAGAGCGTGCCCAGCAGCCGCTCGTCGACCGTCGGCTCGCGCGCATCGTCGTCGCGGGCGATGCCGAAGTCGGTCAGCTGGACGACGCCGTCGGTCGACACCAGGATGTTGGCCGGCTTCACGTCGCGGTGAACGACCCCGCGCGCGTGGGCGTGGTCGAGCGCGTCGCAGACGGCGGCGATCGCACGCACGGCCTGCTCGTCGGTGAGGCCGCTGCGGTCGAACCGCTCGCCGATGACGAGCTGTGAGATCAGATAGGCGTGGTCCTCGTCGTGGGCGACCCCGACCACCTCGTGGATGTTGGGGTGGTTGAGCTTGCGGGCGGTGCGGGCCTCGCGGTCGGCCCGCGGCGCGAGCCCCTCGCCGCGGCTGAACACCTTCACCGCCACCGCCTCGCCCGACGTCGAGTCATGCCCCGTGTAGACAGCGCCGAAGCCGCCGCGGCCGAGCACGTCGGCCAGACGGTACCGGCCGGCCACGATGCGACCTTCGAGCTGCCCCGGGTCGGTTGCGGATGCGGTCTGGGCCACGGCCCTCAATTGGCGGGAACTGCCTGGATTCCTGCAAATCCGCGTCCGCATGGGATGGTAGGGTCCGTCCGTGCCTCCTGATGACTTCTTCGACGAGGACTGGGAGGAGCCGAGCAGAACCCAGGACACGGCGATCACCCGCCCCGCCGGCGATGGTGAGGAGCGGCCGCGTGACAGCGCGCCGGAACCGCGGCAGGAGGGTGTTCCACCGCCTCGCGCGCCGCGCCCGCCACAGCGGCGCCGGCCCGCCAAGCGCGGCGGTCCACGGTTCCCGCAGATGCCGAAGCTGCCGAAGCTGCCCGGCGGATCGGGTGGCGGCGCAACCACGCTGCCCCCGCTCGAATACCGCCGCCTGGGCGCGCTCGGCGTCGGCATCCTGGTCATCATTCTGGTGCTCGTGCTGCTGGCCCGGGGCTGCTCGGGCTCGTCGGCCAAGAGCGCCAACGAGAACTACGTGAGCACGCTGACCACGACCGTGCTCAAGCCGTCCGACGACGTCGCGAAGAAGTTCCACGAGATGCTCGACCTGCCGGCGGCATCGCTCGCCATCATTCACAAGCGCCTCGACGGCCAGCTGGCGGCGATGCGCACGGTCAAGGCGCACGCGGCGGCACTCAAGCCGACCAAGCAGCTCGCGCCGTACCAGGCGGCCCTGCTGCAGGCGCTCCAGTTCCGGATCACCGGCCTCGAGTGCATGTCCGAGCGCCTCACCACGGCGTGGAAGCTGAAGAAGCCGGCCATCTCCGGCCAGCAGCTGTACTCGTGCACGGGCCAGCTGCTCGCGTCCGACTACGTCTACGCCGACTCGTTTGCGACCGGTGCCGATGCGGCGCTGAAGCAGGTCGGTGCGACCGGTGTGCCCACGTCCCAGTTCCTGCCGACCTCCGACCTCACCTGGGTCACGCCGCTCGGCATCGGCCAGCAGTTGCAGGCGCTGCATCCGGGTCCGGTCACGGGCATCCACGGCACCCAGATGGGCTCGGTCGTGGCCTCCCCGCAGACCCTCATTCTGCAGCCGGGCACCCCCAACTTCGTGAAGGGCGACAAGAACCTCGTCTTCGTCGTCTCGGTGAAGAACAGCGGCAAGTTCACCGAGGTCGGCGTGATGGTGAAGCTGACGCTGAAGCGCGTCACCGGAGGGGGAGCGCCGATCACGCAGACCAAGCGGATCGCGAGTATCGCCGCGGGCCAGACCGCGACGGCGCGCTTCAGCGGCTTCTTCGCCTCGACGCAGGGCCAGCCCGACTACTCGGTGCCCTATCGGCTGACCGTGAGCTCGCTGAAGGTGCCGGGCGAGCACAACCTGACGAACAACACGTCCACCTACACCGTCGAGTTCAGTATCTCCTCGTGACGACGGCGGTCGAGGCACGCGACATCGCGATCGGTGCGGCGGCCGCCGCCGGCGTCCTGCTGCTCGCCGTGCTCTATCTGGCCGTCACGCTGCGGCGGATACGCAGGGGACAGCGGCTCGTGGTCGGCACCGACAGCCATGACCTGGTCGAGTACGCGATGTCGCTGCTCGCCCGCGTCGAGCAGGTCGAAGGACGGGCGTCGGCCGTCGAGGCGGCCGCTGCGGACGTCGGGAAGCGGGTCGATCGCTGCCTGGAGCGGCGGTCGATGCTGCGCTACGACGCCATCGAGGGTGCGGGCGGTCGCCAGTCGGTCACGATCGCGCTGATGGATGCATCCCGGTCGGGCCTGATCCTGTCCGCGATCCAGGGCCGCGACTACGCCCGCATCTACGTCAAGGAGATCCGGGACGGCCTGAGCGACGTGGAGCTCTCGCCGGAGGAGATGCGCGCCTTGGAGCAGGCCGTCTCCTCCTGAATACCGGGTGCCTGGCACCGGGTATTCACGGCCAGAACACCACGCTCTCCGAGTGCGCCAAAAGGGGTCTGACCCCGTTTGGCGCTAGCTGCGGCGGCGGGGGAGGTGGCGCTCGAGCTGGAGGAGGTCCGACTCCTGGCCCGTGCGCTCCACCTGCAGCGTCGAGTGGTCGATCCCGAAGCTGTCCCGCACAAGCGCGGCCAGCTCTCTGCGCACCATCGAGGGCTCGGTGTCGCCACGCACCGTCACGTGGGCAGCCACCGCCGGAAAGCCCGAGGTGACCGTCCACACGTGCAGGTCGTGCACCTCGACCACACCGTCCACCGCACACATCATCGCCCCGAGCCGCTCGACGTCGATGCCCAGCGGCGCCGCCTCCATCAGCACGTCCACCGACTCGCGCACGATCCCGACCGCCGAGGCCAGCACCAGCACGGCGATCAGAAGGCCCGCCAGCGGATCCGCCAGCCTCCAGCCTGTGGTCAGGATGATGACCGCCGCCAGCATCACGCCGGCCTGCGAGAGCGCGTCGGCGGCGACGTGGCGCAGCGCCGCGCGGACGTTCAGTCCGCCGCCCGACCGTGAGAGCACCGAGGTGGAGGTCAGATTGAGCCCGAAGCCGATCGCCGCCACCACCAGGGTGAGGCCGCCGTCGACGTGCGGCTGCGACGAGAGCCGGCCGACCGCTGCCGCTGCAATCCCGACGGCGATCACTCCGAGGACGATGCCGTTGGCGAGTGCCGCCAGGATCTCGGCCCGCTTGAACCCGAATGTGCGCCGGCCCCGCGCCGGCCGCTGCGCCATCGACGCGGCCCAAAGCGCGAGCCCGATCGAGCCGGCGTCGGCGAACATGTGGCCCGCGTCTGCGAGCAGCGCCAGGCTGCCCGACGCGATTCCGCCACCGACCTCCGTCACGCACACGAGGAGCGTGATGGCGAGGGCCACCCGCAGCCCGCGCCCGCCCCGGTCGCCGGCTCCATGGGCGTGGTGATGGTGCGCGTGTTGGTGCCTGGCCATCCGCACCCAGAGGCTATCGGGTACCGTCCCCGCATGGCCAAGCTCCGCCTCATCCCGCAGACGCGCGAGTTCTACACCCTGTTCAACCGCTCCGCCGCCAACCTGGTGAGCACCTCCCAGCTCCTGCTCGATCTGCTCGAGCACTACCCCGACCGGCGCGAGCTCGTGGCCGAGATCAAGGACCACGAGCACGAGGGCGACAGCGTGACCCACGACATCGTCCAGCTCGTGAACAAGACGTTCGTGACCCCCATCGACGGCGAGGACATCTATGACCTCGCGACGGCGCTCGACGACGTCTGCGACTTCATGGACCAGGTCGCCGACGAGCTCAACCTGTACGGGGTCGACGAGGTGCCGAGCGAGGCGATCGAGCAGGCGGGCGTGATCGTCGGGGCGGTCGGCAAGCTCGCGGAGGCCATCGCCGGCCTTGACGGCCTGAAGGACATCAGTGTTCATCTGGTCGACATCCACACGTTCGAGGACGAGGGCGACCGGATCGTCCGCGCCGCCACGGCGCAGCTGTTCCGCGGCGGCCACGACCCCCTGGTCGTCATCCGGTGGAAGGACATCTACGAGCACCTCGAGCAGGCCGTCGACAGCTGTGAGCGCGCGGCGCACGTGCTCGAGAGCATCTACCTCAAGAACCGGTGAGCACCGCCGAGCTGGTCGTGGTGGTGGCGATTGCGCTTGCCTTCGACTTCACGAACGGCTTCCACGACACGGCCAACGCCGTGGCGACCTCGGTCTCGACGCGTGCGCTGAGCCCGCGCAAGGCCGTGGCGATCGCGGCGGTCATGAACTTCGTGGGCGCCTTCACGTCCACCAAGGTGGCCAAGACGGTCGGCGGCGGCCTGATCAACACTGAGGCCGGGTTCGTGACCGCACACGTGCTGCTCGCGGCGCTGCTCGGCGCGATCGTCTGGAACCTCCTCACCTGGCGGCTCGGCCTGCCGTCGTCATCGTCCCACGCGCTCATCGGCGGACTGGTGGGGGCCGCGATCGCCCGCGGGGGATCGCACCCGGTCGACTGGGGTGCCCTTTGGAGCAAGGTCGGCTGGCCGGGGCTGGTGAGCCCGTTCATCGGCTTCCTGCTGGCGGGCCTCCTCATGCTCGCGATTCTGTGGGGGTTCCGGCGCGTCCGCCCGGCGCCGCTCAACCGCGGCTTCCGGCTCGTCCAGATCCTGTCCGGCAGCTTCCTCGCGTTCGCCCACGGCACGAACGACGCCCAGAAGACGATGGGCGTGATGGCGCTGGCCCTGTACGCCGCCCACCGCACGAGCTCGCCCACCGACATCCCCGACTGGGTCATCGCGTCGGCGGCGCTGGCGATGGGCGCGGGTACCTACATCGGCGGCTGGCGGATCATGCGCACGATGGGCACGCGCATCTTCAAGCTGCGGCCGCCGCAGGGGTTCGCCGCTCAGACGACGGCCAGCGCCGTCATCTACACCATCGCCACCAGGTACGGTTTTCCGGTGTCGACCACCCACGTCATCTCGGGCTCGGTGATGGGGGCGGGGGCGACCACCCGGGTGTCGGCGGTGCGGTGGGGCGTCGCCGGCGAGATGGTCATCGCCTGGCTGCTCACGATTCCGGCGGCAGCGCTCGTGGCCGCCGGCGTGTATGGCGTGCTCAGCGCCGCATTCTGAGGTGGGTCATCGCAACCTCCAGAATGTGGGAGACGCGAATACCGCGTTGCGGGGATTGCCACGACCGTCACACTCGCAGTAGGCTCTCTGTCGATGGGCGATGTGGGCACCTCCTTGACGTACGCGCTGACCGCTGCGCGCCGTCAGGTCGTGGACGCCGAGGCGCCCGAGGAGTTCGGCTCCGACGCGTCCGCGACTCCGTGCCGCGTGCTGGGGGAGCTGCTCGGCCTCGACGCCGCCTGGGTGCTCCTGGGCGACGGGACACCGCCGGCGGTGCACGCGCGCTGGGCGCGTCCCGGGATCCGGCCGCACCGCCTCGGCGTGGCCCGGCTGGCATCGATCCTGGCCGAGTGCCCCGAGGGGTGCATCGGCTGCCGGGACGGCCGCTACGCCATCATCGTCGCTCCGATCGTCTCCGGGGGCGAGCGGCTCGGCTCGCTGGTCGGGTCGGTGCGCTCGGCGCACGAGTTCGAGCCGGACGAGCTGCATGCGGCGGAACTGATCGCGGCCGGCGCGGCGGCCACGCTCGCGACTCCCGTCGCACCTCCGCCGCCGCGGCTGACGGGTGCCGCGATGCGTCCGCTCGCGCACCTCGAGATGCTGCACTCGCTGTCGGTGCGGATGACGGGCGCCCACAGCGACCGCGAGGTCGGCCGGGCCGTGGTCACCGAGCTGACGAGCCTGATCGACCACCACGCGTGCCGCTTCTACCTGCTCTCCGAGGCGGGCGACATGGTGATTCCGGTGGCCCACGAGGGCACGATCGCGGAGTACGAGGACGACCGCACCGCCGACCTCGTCTGCCGCGTCGGTGAGGGCGTCGCCGGCGGGGCGATCGTCGACGCCCGCGCCCGCCGCATTCCCGACGCGTCGGTGGACGAGTACGCCGTGGACGTGCCCGGCAGCGAGCCCGTGGACGAGTCGATGATGGTTGCCCCAATGCTCTCCGACGGCGAGCCGATCGGCGCGATCGTCCTGTCCCGGCTGGGGCTCGACCAGTTCGACGACACCGACCTGCACGTCCTCGAGGTCGTGGCCGGCAAGGCCGCGGCGGCGTGCGAGAACGTGCGCCTGTACGCGAGCATGCGGGAGGCGGCCGAGGTGTCCGAGGCGCTGCTCGAACTGGGTGCCGCCCTCGCGCTGCAGGGCAGCGTCGAGGCGGTCGCCGAGATGCTCGCGCGCGCGGTCGACCGCCTGGTCGACTCGGCCGCGATCTCGGTGTGGCTCAGGCGGGGCAACGAGATGGCGCTGGCCGCCCATGTCGGCTACACGCCGGTCGAGGCCCGCCGGCTGGCCGAGAAGCCCGTGCCGGCATCCGCGGCACCGTTTGCGGGCAACCTCGACTCCCGCGCGCTCGCCGTGTGCGAGCCAGGGCAGGCCGGGGCGCTGGCATCCCATCTCGAGACGGTCGCGCCGGGGACGACGTTCGCGGTCGTGCCGGTCGGCGAGCGGGCGGCGAATCGCGCGGCCATCGTCGTGCAGCGCGGTCAGCGGCGCGGCGCGCCCGGCCGCCGCGACGAGCTCATGCTGCTCGGGATCGCCGACCAGGCGCTGCTCGCGATGGTCAACCGCTCGCTCTACACCGAGCTCGAAGCCTCCTTCCTGGCCACCGTCGAGGCGCTCGGGAATGCGCTCGGGACGAAGGACGAGTACACCGGCGACCACGCCCAGGCCCTGGTGGGGCTGACCACCAACGTTGCCCGCCGCATCGGGCTCACGGGCCCGGAGCTGCGCGACATCACGGTTGCGGCCGCCCTGCACGACGTCGGCAAGATCGGCGTGCCTGCCGCCATCCTCGCAAAGCCCGGCCCGCTCAGCGTCGACGAGTGGACGGTCATGCGCCGCCATCCCGAGCTCGGCGCGAAGATCATGGAGCCGGTGCCCGCCCTCGACGGCGCCCGCCGGCTGGTGGTGGCATGCCACGAGCACTGGGACGGCAGCGGGTATCCGTTCGGGCTCCAGGGTGAGGAGATCCCGATGGGGTCGCGGGTGATCCTGGCCTGTGACGCCTTCCACGCGATGACCTCCGACCGCGTCTACCGCTCGGCCATGCCCGTGGCGGACGCCCTCGCCGAGCTGCGTCGCTGCGCCGGGTCGCACTTCGATCCCGACGTGACCGGCGCGCTCGTCGCCGCCGTGCTCGAATCGAGCCCGACCGCCGCTCTCTGACCGCTCGGTAGCATCTGGCTGTGGACGTGCGCGCTTTCTCGCCTGCGGCCGAGCCCGCCCGGCGGCTGATGTCGGACTACCTGGACGAGCTCGGTGCGCGCCAGGGCGAGAGCTTCGACCGCGCGCGCTACGTCGATGCCGCCCCCGCCGAGTTCGAGCCGCCCGCCGGGCTGCTCCTGGTCGCCTATGCCGGTGAGGATCCGGTCGCGTGCGGCGGCGTGCGCGTCATCGGTCCCAGGGTCGCCGAGATCAAGCGCATGTACGTCGCTCCGAGCGCGCGCGGTCAGGGCCTGGGGCGGACGCTCTTGGGTGCCCTCGAGGCCGCGGCGGTCGACCTGGGGTGCGATCGCGTCCGGCTCGACACGGCGGCGTCCTTCACCGAGGCGGTCGGGCTCTACCACAGCGCCGGCTACACCGACATCGCCGACTACAACGGCAACCCCCACGCCAGCGTGTGGATGGAGCGGCGGCTGCGGTAGGGACCGCTACGACGCCTCGGCGCCGTACCGCTCCCAGTCGCGGTAGAGGTGGGCCAGCTCCTCCTGCAGGCGCTGGTGCTCGCGCCCGTCGGCGACCAGGGCCGCGTCGTCGGGGTATCCGTCCGGCTGGGACAGGCGCGCCTCGATCGCTCCGAGCCTCGCCTCGGCGGCCGCGATCTCGGCCTCGAGCCGCGCGACCTCGCGCCGGGCTCGCTGGGACGTTCGGGTGCGCGTACGTGCCGGGGCCGGGGAGGCGGCCGCGGCCCTGCGCGCCGGAGCGGCCGCCGTCTTTGCCTTCGTGGCCGGCGGCGGCGGTGCCTCGTGCGCTCTGGCGTAGTCGCCGAAGGCGCCCTCGCGGCCGATCAGGCGGCCGTCCTCGATCGCGAGCGTCCGCGTCGCCAGCGCCTCGATCAGCGCGCGGTCGTGCGACACCAGGAGCACGGTGCCCTGAAAGCCGAGCAGCGCATCCTCGAGCGCCTCGCGGCTCTCGATGTCGAGGTGATTCGTGGGCTCGTCGAGGACGAGGAAGTTTGCGCCGGAGACGACGGTGCGCGCCAGCGCGAGCCGCCGCCGCTCGCCACCCGAGAGGGCGGCAATCGGCTTTTCGACGTCGGCGCCCGAGAACAGGAACATCCCCAGGAGATCGCGGGCGGCGGGGCCGGTGAGGCCGGTGCCGGAGGTGATTGCGTCCAGCGCGCGATAGGCCTCGGGCAGCTCGAGCGACTGCTGCGAGTAGTAGCCCGAGACGACCCCGTGGCCGATCCGGATCTTGCCCGCCGCGGGTGTCCGCTGTCCGAGGAGTGTCTCGAGCAGGGTCGTCTTCCCGGCCCCGTTGGGCCCGATCAGGGCCACCCGCTGGCCACGCTCGATGGCGAAGTCGGCGCCCTCGATCAGCGTCCGGCCCGCGACGGCGACATCGAGTCCCTCGACCTCGGCCACGACCCGGCCACTGCGGGGCGACGGGGAGAAGCGGAAGCCAAGCGCCCGCTGTTCGGTGGGCCGGTCGATGCGCTCGATCCGCCCCATCGCCTTGAGCTTGCTCTGCGCCTGGCGCGCCTTCGTGCCGTACCGGAAGCGGTCGACGAACCGCTGCAGGTGCGCGAGCTCGCCCTGCTGGCGCTCGAACGCGTCGGCCTGCGCGGCCAGCCTCTCGGCCTTCAGTCGCCGCCAGTGTGAGTAGCTGCCCTTGTCGTAGCGACCGCGGCCACGGTCGATCTCGAGCACCCCGGTCGCGACGGACTCCAGGAACCAGCGATCGTGCGACACGAGGACGACACCGGCGTCGAGGCCGTCCAGGTGCTCCTCGAGCCACTCGATGGCGGTCGTATCGAGGTGGTTGGTCGGCTCGTCCAGCAGCAGGAGGTCGGGCTCGGCCGCCAGCGCCCTGGTGAGCGACGCCCGGGTCAGCTCGCCGCCCGAGAACGTGCGCAGCTGGCGGTCGAGGTCGGCGGGCGAGAACCCGAGCCCGCGGGCGACCGCCTCGAGGCGCGTGCGCCACGCGTACCCGCCGGCGCGGTCGAACGCCCGCTGGGCGGCGTCGTACCGCCGCATCAGCGCCGCGTCGGCCTCACCGGCGGCCATGCGCCGCTCGAGCTCGGCCAGCTCGGCCTCGAGCCGGCGGGCGTCGGCCGCGCCCGCCCCCACATAGGCGCCGAGCGTGATGTCGCCCTGGAGCGGCGGCCGCTGGTCGTGCAGGGCGACCCGCGTCCCCGTGGTCATCGAGACCTCGCCCCGGTCAGGTTGCAGCTCGCCGGCGAGGATGCGGAGC
>DATCPV010000491.1:0-6202 GCA_036569885.1 Gaiellales bacterium
GCCGTGGCCTCCTCGCCACCCTCGGCTGCGGCATCCACCACATCGGGATCGCCGCTCTCGGACGCGGCGGCACCCTCCTCGGTCGCCTGCTGCTCGGCGGCCGGCTTTGCGCGTGACCGGCGCCGCGGCTTGGGAGCCGCCGCGGTCTCGTCGGCCGCCTCCGCGTCCTTCTCCTCGGTTGCCGCGGAGGTCGCGGTCGCCCGCGGCTTGGCCGGGGTCTTGCGGCGCGAGCGAGGCCGGCGATCCTCGAGCTCCAGCCGCTCCCCCACCTCGCGCTCGAACTCCGGCAGCTCGTAGTCGTCCGGCTCGGGAGGCGTGTCCATCGCCGTCGGCTTGGCATCCAGCAACGTCGCGTAGGCGGTCGTGCGAGTGCCCCGGTCGATGCGCACCTTGTGCTGCTGGCCGATGTAGCCGATCGCCCCTCCGACCACCACCGGGTAGCCGCCGTCGAGACGGGCGACGCCGTCGGTGACGTTGTACATGTGCGGCTCCGAGATGCGCACCGTGAGCTCGTCGGCGTCTGCGACAGGCACCGCCGAGCCGTTGACCTCCGCCCGGGTGCCCTCGAGGATCACGTCGATCTCGCTCAGCGGCATCCGCTCGACCGGCTCGAGCGTGAACCGCTTGCCGGTCTCGTTCTCGAGCTCGATCAGCTTGGTCCCGCCCGGCCCGACGAGGCCCGACGCGACCTTCGCGTTCAGCCGCACCAGGTAGGCCTCGGAGCCCGAGGCGCGCGCGAGTTTGCGCAGCCGCCGCTCGGCCTCGACCGCCATCGTCTGCTCGCTGAGCACGACGCCCTCGCCGCCGCAGGTCGGGCAGATGCGGGTCAGGATCTCGCGCACTCCGGCCGTGACGTTCTGGCGCGTCATCTCGACGAGGCCGAGTGGGGAGATCTCGACCAGGTAGGTCTTGGTGCGGTCGTGCTCGAGCTCGGCCTGGAGCACGTTCAGCACCTCGGTGCGGTTCTTGGCCGAGGCCATGTCGATGAAGTCGATCACGATGATGCCGCCGATGTCGCGCAGCCGCAGCTGGCGCATCACCTCGCGCGCCGCCTCGATGTTGTTGCGCGTGATCGTGTCCTCGAGCCGCCCCGACGAGCCGACGAAGCGGCCCGTGTTGACGTCGATGATCGTGAACGCCTCGGCGTAGTCGAAGATCAGGTAGCCGCCCGAGGGCAGGTCGACGCGGCGGTTGAGCGTTGACAGGATCGCCTGGTCGACGCCGTAGCGCTCGAACAGGGGCACCGGGTCGGTGTAGAGCTTGATCCGCTCGACGAACTCCGGCTGGGTGGTGCGCACCCAGCCGAGGATGCGCCGGTACTGGCGCTCGGAGTCGACCAGCACCTCGTCCACGTTTCGCGCCAGCAGGTCGCGGATGACCTTGAGCGAGAGGTCCGCCTCGGCGTAGACCAGGCTGCCGGACTTGGCCGGCTTTGCCCGGGCCTCGACCTGGGCCCACATCTTGTGCAGGAAGCGCAGGTCGCGCTCGAGGTCCTCGGCCGTCGCGCCGGCCGCGGCGGTGCGGACGATGATGCCGCCGTCCTCGCGCTCGAGCGACTTGGCGAGCTTGCGCAGGCGCTCGCGCTCGCCGTCGGGCAGCCGCCGGGACACGCCGGAGCCCTCGCCGTGGGGCGAGAGCACCAGGAACCGGCCGGCGATCGAGAGCTCCATCGTCACCCGCGGGCCCTTGGTGCCCATCGAGTCCTTGACGACCTGCACCAGCACCTCCTGGCCGGGCTTCAGGAGCTCGTCGATCTTGCGCCTGCGGCGGTTCTTCGAGTCCTGGCCGGGGACGACGACGTCGTCCACGTACAGGAACCCGTTGCGGGGCAGCCCGAGGTCGACGAACGCCGCCTCCATGCCGCGCAGGACGTTGTCGATCTTGCCCTTGTAGATGTTGCCGGCCAGCGAGCCCTGGCCGCGGCGCTCGATCAGCGCCTCGACCGTACGGCCCTCCTCGACCACGGCCACCCGCAGCTCGGACAGGTCGACCGAGATCAGGATTGTCTTTTTTGCGTCAGATGTCAGTGTCACGTGTGTACTCCCACCGGCTGGGGACGGAGGCGTATCCGCGTCCGCACCAGCTGCTTGATGTTCGCGGTCTGGCCCAAAAGGCCGGCGACCGCCTGTGCAATCTCATCCGGGCGCGCGGTGCCGGCCTCGGTCATCCGAAGCTCCATCCGCAACAGTCCCGGCTCGTGCTCGATGCTCGAGCAGTAGCTCCTGACGTCGATCGTGCGGTCGGCCTTGCCGGGGGCGGTTCGCACCACCTCGCAAGCACCGGCCGCCGCGAACGCTGCAAGCGCCCGCGGCCAGTCGACGTCGTCTTCCACTTCCACCTCGTACGCCGCACCCTCGACTCGGGCTGCAGCCGTCCGGCCCTCGGCCGGCTCGACGCCCACGACGGTGATGCCGATCGGAAGCTGGGCGGAAAGCCGCTCTGCCACCTCGGCGGGGTCGGGGTCGTCCACCAGTTCGACGTCGGCCAGGTCGGCCAGCGTCCGCACGCCCACCGCTCGCGGCAGCGCCAGCGAGATCACGGGGCGAGGCTTCATGCCCTTGGAGAGGGCGATTTGGTATCCGGCCCGGCGCAGCGCGCCGAGCAGCGTGTCAACGGTCTCGAGGTGCGACAGAAAGCGCGCCCGTCCAGCGACCGCAAACGTCAATCGATATGTCAAAGGTCTGTCTCAACTTTCACCATCCAACCAACCGGGGACTGTCCCCGGTTTGGTCAATTCACCAACCTGTTGCGGACGGGGCCGAAGCACGCGCCACAATCGGTGCATCCGTCCCAGCGGCAGTCGCCCGTCGCCACCTCGGCGCGGCTCTGCCCCCACTCGTCCAGCAGGAACTCCTTGGAGACGCCCGAGCGCACGTGATCCCACGGCAGCTCGTCCCACTCTCCAAACTCTCGCGTGGCCTGCTCGTCGATGCTCGAGCCGCAGGCCGCAAACGCCGCCTCCCAGGCGGCCTCCTGGAACATCTCGCTCCAGGCGTCAAAGCGCGCACCGGATCGCCAGGCACGCTCGATCACATCCGCCAGATCCTCGCCGCCGCGCGCGAGCGCGCCCTCGAGCATCGAGGTGCGCAGGTCGTGCAGCGACAGCCGGATCTGGCGCGTGGGCATCGCCCGGCGCATGTACGCCTGTTTCGCGTCGAGCTGCGCCCGGCTCGACATCCCCTCCCACTGGAAGGGCGTGTGCGGCTTGGGCACGAAGTTGCTGACGCTCACGTGCACCGAGAAGCGCCCGCCCGCCGGGCGGACGCGGCGGCCGATCTCACGCGCCCGGATGCCGAGGTCGACGATGCCCTGGACCTCGGCGTGCGTCTCGCGCGGCAGGCCGATCATGAAATACAGCTTCAGGCTCGTGTAGCCGGCCTGGAAGGCGGCCTCGATCGCCCGCTGGATCATCTCGTCGGTGATCGTCTTGCAGATGATGTCGCGCATCCGCTGCGTGGCCGCCTCCGGCGCAAGCGTGATCGAGCTCTGGCGGGCGTTGGCCGCGGCCGTGAGCGCCACCGGGCCCGTGTCGACCCGGTTTGAGGGGAGCGACAGGTGCAGGGTGGGCATGCGCGACTTGATGCGGTCGATCGCCGGCACGATGCCCGTGTAGTCGCTCGAGGCGAGCGACGTCAGGGACAGCTCGTCGTAGCCGGTGCAGCGCAGCTGCGCGAGCCCGGCCTCGGCGACCTGATCGGGCGGACGCTCGCGCACCGGCCGGTACCAGGTGCCGGCGTGGCAGAAGCGGCAGCCGCGCGTGCAGCCGCGCATGACCTCGACCGACGCGCGCGAGAAGATCGCGGACGAGTAGGGCACAACGACCTCGATCGGGTGCGTCTCGATGCCGAAGTCGGCGTAGACGGCCCGTTCGACGGGATGCCGGCCGCGCTGCGGCATGTACAGGTACGGATTCGACTCCAGGGCGGCGAGACGTGCGCTGCGCCCGGGGACCGTCGCGATGACGTCGAGCACGTCGTCGAACGCGCGCTCGGACTCGCCCATGAAGAACGCGTCGAAAAACGGCGCCAGCGGGGCCGGATTGGACGCGCTCGGGCCGCCGGCGACCACGATCGGGTCGCCCTCGCCGCGGTCGGCCGCACGCAGCGGGATGCCGGCCAGGTCGAGCACCTCGAGCACGTTGGAGTACGTCAGCTCGGCCTGGAGGGTGATCCCGAGCAGATCGGCCTCACGCACCGGCCGCCACGACTCGAGCGTGAACAGCGGCAGGCTCTCGCGGCGCATGGCGTCGGCCATGTCGGGCCACGGGCAGTACACCCGCTCGGCCGCCACACCCTCGCGCTTGTTGGTCTGCTGGTAGAGGATCTGCAGGGCCTGATTGGAGATCCCGACCTCGTACGCATCGGGATAACAGAGTGCGACGAGCGCGGTCGCCTGCGGCTTTTGCACCTGGTTGGCCTCGCCGCCGATATAACGCGACGGCTTCTGCACCGTTTCCAGCACGGCTTCAATTCGGTCTTCGAGCAACGCACGGCCCATAACCGGGATGGTAGACGACCGGGTGGCGGCGCCCGCGTTCCGCCGTTTTCAGGTGCGCAGGCGCTCGGCCACCGTGCGCAGGTGCGTGACGTCGGCCACCGCCCCGCGCTCGAAGTACTCGACGGCCGCCCGGCCGAGCGCACGCGTGCCGCTGTACGCCACGCCACCCTTGACCACCCAGCCGGCCAGCGGGACGACGTCCAGGAGCTCGCGGGCGGCGGAGCGCAGGCCGAACCCCGCCCCGAGGATGCCGAGCAGCTCGACCGCCCGATCGGCGTTTACATCGACCCCGTAGCAGACGCCGATCTGGAGCACCATGCGCATATCGACCGCCGTGAGGAGCGGCATGTCGGCCCCCGGGATCCACACGGCCGTTGCGATTACGCCGTTGCGCCGCGCCGCCGTCTCGATCACCCGTTCGACGACATACGGGCGCAGCGCCGGAATCCTGGCCGCAAGCGCCGGGCCGGCCACGCCGCTGCGTTCGGCGATCCGCCGCAGCACCGCCTTCCGCGGGAAGCGGCCGCGCTTGACCGCCAGCACCGCGTCGGGCTCGATGCCGCGCACCCGCACGGCCTCGACCGACGCGTCCATGGGCATCTCGACGCCCTCGAGCACCACCAGGATCGGGCGGGTGAGCCGGCCGATCACCTCCAGGTCGGCACGGGTCTCGTCGTCGAGCGTGTGCGTCACGTCGCCGCCGTAGACGACCACCGCCGCCCGCGCCAGCTGGTCGCGGTCGTCGGGCCGCAGCCTGCGCACGGCATAGGCCTCGACCCCCGGGGTGACACCCGGGCCTCCGCCCACGAGCGCCGATCGCACCTGCTCGACCGGGCTCGACCGGCCGCACAGCATGATCGGGCCGACGCCGTGCGAGGCCTCGGCCACCTCCTTCAGCGCCTTTTGCACCATGGTCGCGGATCCGACCGCGAACTTTCTCACCGCGCGTACACCGGCTCGTCGGCGGTCTGCGAGTGGACGTGGATCGCCTGCAGCACCCCGATCGCGAGCAGGTTCGTGATCGTGTGCGACCCGCCGAAGCTCATGAACGGCAGCGGGATGCCGGTGACCGGCGCAAGGCCGATGGTCATGCCGATGTTGATGAAGATCTGGAACAGGAGCATCGACACGACTCCCGCCGCGACCAGGCTGCCGAAGGTCGAGCGCGACTTGGTGATCACCTTGAGGCCCCGCCACAGGAGCAGCGCGTAGAGGCTGATCAGCCAGGCGGCGCCGACGAATCCACGCTCCTCCCCCACCACGGCGAACACGAAGTCGGTGGGCGCCTCGGGCAGGAAGCCGAGCGAGGTCTGGGTGGCGCCGGTCTGCGGCTGACCCGGGATCGACCGGCCGGTGCCCGTCCCGCCCACGCCGCCGAGCTGGACCGCGATCACCGACTGGCGCACCTGGAAGCCGTTGCCCTGCGTGTCGTTGGGGTTGGGATGCAGGAACTCGGTCAGGCGCGACATCTGGTAGCCGTGCACCACCTCGACGCCCATCCCGGGCAGGATCGAGAGCACCAGCGCCCCCACCACGCCCACGGCCAGCGCCATCCACACGAAGTGCTGCCAGGGGATGCCGTACACGAACAGCATCCCGAGCATGATCGCGAGGTACACCAGCATCGTCCCGAAGTCCGGCTCCTTGAAGACCAGGAGCGCCGGGATCAGGATATAGGCGATCGCAAGCAGCGTCAGCCGCGCGG
>DATCPV010000492.1:0-1835 GCA_036569885.1 Gaiellales bacterium
GGCGCGTCCAAGGCAGCGGGCGAGGCGTACTGCTCGGCCTATTTCGGCGCCTACGGCATGGATGCGGTGGTGGTGCGCTTCTCGAACGCCTACGGCCCGCGCTCGGCCCACAAGGGCAACGTGATCCCGCTCTTCATCCGCCGGATGCGCGCCGGCGAGGAGCTGGTGGTCTACGGCGACGGCGATCAGACGCGTGACTTCGTATTCTGCGAGGACCTGGCGGCGGGGCTGATCGCGGCGGCTCGCACTCCCGCTGTCGGCGGCCAGATCTTCCAGCTCGCAAGTGGCGTCGAGACCAGCCTGAATCGGCTCCTCGAGCTGCTCTCGGCGGCGTCGGGGATGTCCCCGCGCGTGCGCCTCGAGCCGCCGCGGCCGGGCGAGATTCTGCGCAACTACTCGCTGATCGACAAGGCCCGCAGCGTGCTCGGCTACTCGCCCGCGGTGCCGCTCGAAGACGGCCTCAAGCGCACGTGGGACTGGTTCGCTGAATAACCGGTGCCAGGCACTTAATATTCACCGTGCTGCGGGCTTGGGCGTGGTAGGTGGGCGGCTTGCTGCCTTCGGGTGTGAATAACCGGTGCCAGGCACCGAATATTCACGTGCCGTGGTCTGTGCCCGGTATTCACGCTGCGCGTGCATACCGGGCTGTGGCGTGATGGCTGGGTGGCTCGCGGCCTTCGGCCGCGGCTCGGCGTCAGGCACCGAATATTCACGCTGCGCGTGAGATATTCATCGCCTGACCCCCCCGCCTGGCTGCTAGCGCAGCCAGGCGCGCACTAGAGCGTTGGCGAAGCCCATGCCGTAGCGGAAGTGGGGGGGCTTCTTCGAGGTGCCCGAGAGCCGGGTCGAGACCGTCACGGGGACCTCGATCGTGCGCAGGTGCTTCTTCGACGCCTCGACGATGAACTCGGAGTTGTGGAACTGGTCCTGGCGGAACTCGAGGCCGCGCAGGGCCTGCGTGCGCACCGCCCGGTAGCCGCAGGCGGGGTCGGTGACCCGGCTCCACGTGAGCAGGGACAGCAGTTGCGCGAAGAGCCGGATGCCCATCACGCGGGCTGCGTGGGACGGGTCGGCGTCGCCCAGGACGCGTGAGCCGTTGACCACGTCGGCCTCGCCGTCGGCGATCGGCTGGACGAGGCGTGAGAGCTCTGAGGGCTGATGCTGGCCGTCGGCGTCCATCGAGACCACGATCTAGGCGCCCGTCGTCAGCGCCAGCCGGTAGCCGGTGCGCAGTGCGGCGCCCTGGCCGCGGTTGAGCGGCAGGCGCACCGCCGCCGCCCCTGTCGCCCGGGCGCGGTCGGTCGTGTCGTCGGAGGAGCCGTCGTCGATGACGATCGCGTGCAGCGGATAACCGCACACCGTGGCCGGCAGCGCCTCCAGCACGGGGTCGATGTTGGTCGCCTCGTTGTAGGCGGGGATCACGACCGCCACGCCGCCGGCGAATTGCTCCGGGTGACCCGTCGCGCGGAACTGCTCGAGGGCAAGGTTCTCGATCAGTCGGGTCAGGTCGCGGCGGGACTTCTCGCCCCGCCCGGCGAGCGAGAACGCGAACAGGTAGAGGATCCCGACGGCCAGCACCGTGGCGCCGGTGATGCGATGACCGCCGCCCTTGCGGAACGAGAGCTCGGCCAGCGTCCACTGCAGCGCGGCCGGGTCGAGCGAGAACAGGAGCAGCGGCACCACGAACACGCCCACGCGCACCATCAGGTCGCCGTTTCCGATCTTGCCCTGCCGGTAGGCGTTCACCGTGAGGACGGCGAACGCGATCGCCGCGATCAGCCCCGCGTCGCGAAGCGGTGTCACCGGGGACCGTCCATCACGAGGCGGGCTGGCCC
>DATCPV010000493.1:0-11108 GCA_036569885.1 Gaiellales bacterium
ACGCTGTAGACGAGCTGGGCCAGGCTCAAGCGTTCGCGGACGGCAGTACCGGCGTCGAACTCGGACGTCACATCAACCGTCGCAACGCCGCTGTGGAGGCTGATGCCGAGCAGCTGCGTGCCGGAGGGCACGGCGCTGGCAACGCCCTCGGCGGCCTCGGCCTGCGTCGGCCCGGCGAGCAGCCCGGACACGGCCGCCCCGACCACGGCGGGCGTCAGGCGCACCGACCGCACCACCGGCCACAGCCTGCCCTTGCGCTCGAACCACACCTCGAGCCGCATCCGCGAGGGGACCGTGCCCGGCACGGTGACCGAGGTGGAACTGGACGATGAGAACGTGACCGGCCCGGTTTCGCCGCCCTGCCCGGATGCGGGCCCGACGTCCACCGCGCCGGAGCCGCCACATCCCGCGGCGATGATGCAGGCTCCCGCAAGGGCGAGAATGCGCACGTTCATGGGGTCTCCTTCGGGAGGCGGAGGGTGAAGGTGGCGCCGGCGCCCGGCCGGCTTTCGACGGCGATCGAGCCGCCGAGCAGCGTGGCGTTCTCGTGCGCGATGGCGAGGCCGAGGCCGCTTCCGGCCGCCGTTCTGGCGGGGTCGGCCTTCGAGAACCGGTCGAAGAGGCGCGGTGCGAATTCGGGCGTGATGCCCGGGCCGTCGTCTCCGACCTCGATCACGGTCTCGGCGCCGTCCCCGGCGATGCGCACCGACGCGCGGCCGCCTCCGTGCTCGACCGCGTTCCCAACCAGGTTGGCGACGATGCGCTCGACGCGGCGCCGGTCGGTGCCCACCATCGGCCGCTCGCCCCTCACCTCGACGGTTGGCTCCCAGCCTCTGCTGCGGATGACGCCCTCGATCAGCGCGGCGAGATCGACCTGCTCCACGCGGACGGCCTCGACGCCGGCGTCCAGGCGCGAGATCTCCATCAGGTCGTCGATCAGCCGCCGCAGCCGGGTCACGTCGGCGACGAGCAGGCCGGTGAGGTGGGCGGCCTCCGGGGGCAGGCCTGCGGCGTGGCGCTGCAGCAGCGCTGCCTCGTTGACCAGCGCGGTCAGCGGCGTGCGCAGCTCGTGGGCGACATCGGCGGTGAACCGGCGCTCGCGGGCCTGGGCGTCGGTGAGCGCGGTGATCTTGGTCTGGAGGGCGTCCGCCATGTGGTTGAACGAGGCCGCCCATGCCCCGAACTCGTCGCTCCCGGTGGCCGGCAGGCGCGTGTCCAGCAGGCCCTCGGCCAGCGACCGCGCCGCTGCGCTGGCGCTCGCAACGGGCTGGAGCATGCGCCGCGCAAGCAGGGCTCCGGTGAGCCCCGACAACACGACCAACACGAGCCAGCCGGCCACCAGGATGTTGCGCAGCTGGTCGAGATCGGCCCAGACCTGGCTCTCGTCGTAGAAGAAGTAGAGCTGCGTAAACCGCCCGGGCAGTGGCTCGGCCACGGTCAGGTACGGCACTCCGGCGATCGTCTGGCGCTCGTAGGACACCTGGCCGGAGTTTGCGAGCCGGCGCAGATCGGCAGGAACCGGCAACCGGCCGGCCGGGACGTGCCCGTCGGTGCCGATAACGGTCGCGAACGTCCCCCGCGTGGCGAGACGGGCCCCCAGCCGGCCGACATCGCCGGGGCGGCCGTGCAGCGTGGCCCGGGCGATGAGCGCGTTGAGGCGGCTGTCCTGCAGGGCGCGGCTGCTGGAGTCGTCGAGGCGGGCATGGCGCACGACGAGGTAGGAGCCGAGCGCGAGCGCGCCCGCCGAGAGGCCTCCCACGAGCACGAAGGCGATCGTCAGGCGCCGGCGCAGCCGGCCCGGGCGGATCGATGTCGCACGCGTCGTCATAACCGCCATCGTGGCGGGCCCTCGCAACACGGCCGCGACCGGCATGTAACCGCTAGGTAACCGCGCAGCGGTAGCCCACGCCGCGGACCGTCTCGATCAGGGCGGGGTGGGCGGCGTCGGCCTCGACCTTCGACCGCAGCCGCTGGACGGCAACATCCACCAGCCGTGAGTCGCCCAGGTAGTCGTAGCCCCACACCCGGTCGAGCAGCTGCTCGCGCGTGAGCACCTGGCCGCGGTGGGCGGCAAGCACCGCGAGCAGCTTGAACTCGGTGGTTGTGAGGCCGAGGTCGGCGCCGTCGCGGCGAGCCTGGAACGCGTCCGTGTCGACCTCGATGCCGCCGACCTGCACCGATCCCGGCTCCGCGACTCCGGTCGACCGGCGCAGCACGGCCCGGATGCGCGCCACGAGCTCGGGCATCTCGAAAGGCTTGGTGACGTAGTCATCGGCGCCGAGCTCGAGTCCGACGACGACGTCGACCGTCTCCGTGCGGGCGGTCAGCATCACGACGGGAACGCGGCTCTGGCGGCGGATCTCGCGCAGCACCTCGAAGCCGTCGAGCGACGGCAGCATCACGTCGAGGAGCACGATGTCGTAGGTTGCCTGGCGGAACTGCGCCAGTGCGTCGCGTCCGTCGGCCACCCCGGTCAGGCGCATCCCGGACTGGCGCAGCCCGATGCCGACCACCTCGCGGATGGAGGCATCGTCCTCGACCAGCAGAACCCGCTCGTCCATTCCGCAAGGGTAGAGGGTCGCAGGTCAAGTAACCTCTGCGACCTGATGCAGGTCTCTGTCCTGAACGGCGTCAATCTGAACATGCTCGGTCGTCGCGACCCCGACCAGTACGGCACGGTCACGCTCGCACAGCTCGAGACGATGATCTACGGCTGGGCGCGTGACCTGCGCGTCACCGTCCGTTGCCGGCAGACGAACAGCGAGGGCGAGTACGTGTCGTGGGTCCACGAGGCACTGGACGGCACCGACGGCCTGATCGTGAACCCGGGCGCCTGGACGCACTACAGCTATGCGATCCGGGATGCGCTCGAGATCTTTCCCAGGGAGGTGGTCGAGGTGCATCTGTCCAACGTCGAGGAGCGCGAGGAGTGGCGGCGACGCTCGGTGATCAGCGATGTCGTTTCGCTCCGGATTCTCGGCAAGGGCGCCGACGGCTATCACGAGGCGCTGCGGCACCTGACCGGTGCCCGGGCATGAACCACGCAGCCAGACTGGCAGCGGCCCGCGCGGCCATGGAGGCGGCCGAGGTCGACGCGATGATCGTGTCGGGCCTGATCAACATCCGCTACCTGACCGGGTTCACCGGGTCGAACGCGCTCGTCGTCATCGGCGCGGACACCTCGACGCTTCTGACCGACTTCCGTTACCAGACGGCCTCCGAGCCGCTGCGGGAGTGGGTCGACGTCGAGCTGGCCGAGCGCGACGTGATCCGCACCGCCGCCGCGCGGCTGGCGGACATCTCGGGCGGTGTGGGCAGGGTGGGGTTCGAGTCGGCCCAGCTGACCGTCGAGCGACACCAGATCCTGGCGGAGGCGCATTCCGGGCTCGTGCCGGTCGCCGGGCTCGTCGAGGGCCTGCGTGTCGTCAAGGACGCCGACGAGCTCGACGCGGTGCGCGCGGCCGCCGCGCTGATCGAGCCCGTCTACGCGCAGATCGCGGCCGACGGGCTGGCCGGTCGCAGGGAGACCGAGGTCGCCTGGCAGGTGCGGGAGCGGTTCCACGCAGGCGGCGCCGACGGCCTCTCGTTCGAGACGATCGTGGCCTCCCACGAGCGCGGCGCCCAGCCGCACGCCCATCCGACGGGCGAGCTCATCGGGCCGGACACGCTGGTCACCATCGACCTCGGCTGCATGCTCGACGGCTACGCCTCGGACTGCACGCGCACGTTCGCCACCGGCACCCCGCCGGCCGAGCTCACCTCGGCCTACGCCGTCTGCCTCGAGGCCCAGCTGGCGGCGATGGCCACGGTGGGTGCCGGCGTCCCGGTCGCCGCCGTCGATGCCGCGGCCCGCGAGGTGATCGAAGCGGCCGGGTACGGCGACCGCTTCGGCCATCCGGTGGGGCATGGGGTCGGGCTCGACATCCACGAGGCGCCGCGGCTCTCGGGCGGGTCGTCTGCAACCCTCGAGGCGGGGATGGTCGTCACAGTGGAGCCGGGCATCTACCTGCCCGGCCTCGGAGGCGTGCGGATCGAGGATCTGGTCATCGTCACGGCAACCGGAGGCGAGCGGCTCACGATGTACCCTAAAGATTTGACCCTGCTCGGGTAGGGGGCAGCCGACATGATCTCCACGAACCAGTTCAAGAACGGGATGCACATCGAGGTGGACGGCACCGTCTACCGCATCGTCGAGTTCCAGCACGTCAAGCCGGGCAAGGGCGGCGCCTTCGTGCGCACAAAGCTGAAGGCGCTCGAGTCGGGGTCGGTAGTCGACAAGACCTTCCGCGCCGGCGAGAAGATGCCCCGCGTCCACACCGAGACGACGAACGTCACCTATCTCTACAACGACGGCTCCGACGTGATCATGATGGACTCGGAGAGCTTCGAGCAGATCTCGCTGCCGGCCGACTCGGTCGCCGAGGAGCTCCGGTTCATGAAGGAGAACGACACCGTCCAGCTGCTCCTCGTCGACGGCAAGCCGTCGGCCCTCCAGCTGCCCGCGTCGGTCGAGCTCGAGGTGGTCGAGACGGAGCCGGGCGTGAAGGGCGACACCGTGTCGAACGTGACCAAGCCGGCCACGCTCGAGACGGGGGCCGTGGTCACGGTGCCGATGTTCGTGAACATCGGCGAGCGGATCAAGGTGGACACCCGCGAGGCGCGCTACATCTCACGGGCGTGACC
This sequence comes from Gaiellales bacterium, assembly GCA_036569885.1. Taxonomy (GTDB): domain Bacteria; phylum Actinomycetota; class Thermoleophilia; order Gaiellales; family JAICJC01; genus JAICJC01. The sequence continues at coordinate 4,684 of DATCPV010000493.1, forward strand.
CGGATCGTCGACACCACCGTTCGGCTCCTCTCCCAGCAGCCGCTGGCCGACAACGCGTCGACCGCCACCGTGCTGGAGTTGGCCGAGATCCTCGACGGCGCGGGCTTCGCGAGCCTCGAGGTCTCGGGCGGCGGCTGTTTCGACGCGGCGATCCGGCGGGGCGTCGAGAGCCCGTGGGACCGGATCCGGGCGCTACGGGCGCGCTGCACCAAGACACCGCTTCAAATAGCGCTGCGGGGCCGGTTCCTGGTCGGATCGAAGCCGGTCTCCGACGATCTCGTGCGCCGCTTCATCCTGTCGGCGGCCGAGAGCGGGATCGACATCTTCCGGCTGCACGACCCGCTGAACGACGTCGAGAACATGGCCGCGGCCGCAGCCGCGGTGCGCGAGTCCGGCGGGAAGCTGTACGCCGGCCTGGCCTTCTCGGGGCACATGGGCAACCTCGAGCGGGTGATGGAGAAGGCCCGCCGGCTGGCAGAGCTCGGGGCCGACCATGTCCTCTTGCACGACTCCGCGGGGGCGCTCGATCCGGGCACGTGCGCGAGCGTCGTGGAGCGCCTGGCCGCGGCCTCGGGCGTGCCCGCAGGCCTCTACTGCCAGGGCACCGGAGGCAAGGCCCTGGCGATGGCGGTGGAGGCCGCCCGGCACGGCGCCGAACCCATCGCCGTGGCGGCGTATCCGGTCGCCGCGCTCCTGAACCGCGTGTCGGCCGAGGTGCTGTGCGAGGCCCTGACCGGCCTCAACTTCGAGCACGGTGTCGACGTCGAGCGGGTCTGGGACGCGTCGCGGTTCATCGACGCCCAGGTCACGTCGCGCATGCACGCGCTGCCGGTGCCGCCCCGGATCATCCTGCGCACCGCCATCTCGCGCCTCCCGGTCGGCATCGTGGCCGAGATCGATGCGCGTTTGCGGGCGGTGGACGCGCTCGACCGCCTCGACGAGGTGCTGGCCGAGCTGAACCAGGTGCGGATCGACTGCGGCACGGCGCCGCTGGCACAGCCGATCGGCGGCATCCTGGCCGGCCAGGCGGTCACGCACGTGCTGACCGCGCGGCGCTGGGCCGAGGTGTCCGACGAAATGCGGCTGCTCCTCTCCGGTGCCTACGGAACTCCGCCGCGCCCGTTCGCCCCGGAGGCCCTCGTCCATGCGACCGCGCTTGAGCCGCTGCCCGAGCCCGACATGGACGACCTGCGTTCGCAGGCCGGGGGGGTGGGCAGCGAGGAGGACCTGCTGCTCCTGGCCCTGTTCGGCGAGGATGCGGCCCGGCTGCTCGAGGGCCTGCGCGGGCGCGGCGACAGCGACGCCAGAGCCGAGGCCATCGAGCGGACGCAGTCCGACCGCATCCGCGAGCTGATCCGGATGGTCGAGGGCTCCGAGGTGGACGAGCTGACCGTCGAGGACGGGCCGCTGCGGATCACCGTCCGCAAGCACGACGAGCGCCCGCTCCAGATGCCCCCGATGGTCGGCATAAATCCGGCGCCCACCGCGCCGGAGGCGCCGGAGCCCGAGGTGTCCTCGGCGATCCGGCTCGAGTCGCCGATGGTGGGCACCTTCTACCGCTCGCCGTCACCCGCCCAGCCGGCGTTCGTCGACGTGGGCGACGAGGTCGAGGTCGGGCAGACGCTCTGCATCCTCGAGGCGATGAAGCTGTTCAACGAGTACAAGTCGGATCACGCCGGCGTCATCCGCCGGATCCTGGTCGAGAACGCCCAGCCCGTCGAGTACGGGCAGCCCCTGTTCGAACTCGAGCCGGTGTAGGCAAGCATGCTGGGACGCGTCCTGATCGCCAACCGGGGCGAGGCGGCCGTCCGCATCGTGCGCGCCTGCCACGACCTGGGCATCGAGGCGGTCGCGGTGTACTCGACGGCCGACCGGGACGGGCTCTGGGTCAGCCTGGCCGACCGGGCGGTCTGCATCGGGCCGCACCAGCCCTCCCAGAGCTATCTGAACGTCTCCAACCTGGTCGCCGCGGCCGAGACGACGGGCTGTGACGGCGTCCATCCCGGCTGGGGCTTCCTGGCCGAGAGCGCGGCCTTCGTCCGCGCCTGCATCGACAACGACCTGGTGTTCGTCGGCCCGTCGCCCGAGGCGCTCGAGGTGATGGGCGACAAGAGCCGCGCACGCAGCTCGATGCAGGCGGCGGGGGTGCCGCTCGTCCCCGGCTCGACCGACCGCCTGCACGGCGCCGACCACGCCCGGACCGTGGCCGCCGACCTCGGCTATCCCGTGCTCCTGAAGGCGGTGGCCGGCGGCGGTGGCCGCGGCATGCGCCTGGTCGACGACCCCTCCGATATCGAGGACGCCTACGGGATGGCGTCGTCCGAGGCAGCGGCGGCGTTCGGCGACGGCGGGATGTACGTCGAGAAGGCGCTTCTGCGGCCGCGGCACGTCGAGATGCAGGTGCTGGCCGACGGCGCCGGCGGCGTGCTCGTGCTGGGCGAGCGCGACTGCTCCGTGCAGCGCCGGCACCAGAAGCTGATCGAGGAGGGGCCGTCGCCCGCCCTGGATGCGGTCACCCGGGCCGAGATGGCCGCGGCGGCCACGCTGGCATGCACCGGCAGCGGGTACCGCAACGCCGGCACGGTCGAGTTCCTGCTCGATTCCGACGGCCGCTTCTACTTCATCGAGATGAACACGCGCCTGCAGGTCGAGCATCCGGTCTCCGAGCTCCTGACCGGTGTCGATCTGGCCTGCCAGCAGATCCTGCTCGCGGGAGGCGCCGCGCTGCCCGCCACCGGCCTGCACCCGCTCTCCGGGCACGCGATCGAGTTTCGGATCAACTGCGAGGATCCCGCCCGCGATTTCCGCCCGGCCGCGGGCACGGTCACCGAGCTGCGCCCGCCCCTCGGGCCCGGGGTTCGCTTCGACACCCACGCCTACTCCGGCTACCGCGTGCCGCCGTTCTACGACTCGCTGCTCGCCAAGCTGATCGTGTGGGGCGCCGATCGCGCCCAGGCCCTGGCCCGCGCGCGGCGGGCGCTCTCGGAGCTGGCGGTCGAGGGCGTCACGACAACCCGAGAGCTCTACCTGGACATCCTCGCCGAGCCGATGTTCGTCTCGGGCCGCTACACGACCGCGTACCTCGACGAGGCCCGTCCCGGCCTGCCGTCGTTGGCCGAGGGGGTGGTCGCATGACCGTGCGGCTGGGCGGCGCGACCGTCGCCGACGAGGCGATCGTCTCGATCGTGCGAGGCGCTGTCGCCGGCGTGCCGGGGGCCCGGCTCGACCTGGGTGGCCGCGTCTCGCGCGTCCTGCCGGGACGCCGCGGCCCGGTGGCATGGGTGGTCAGGGGCGGCACGATCGCATTCGACGTCGACGTGTGCGCCGGGTACGGCCGGGTGCTGCCGCAACTCGCCGGCTCGGTGCGCGACGCGGTCGCCGAGCACGTCGGGACGATGACGGGCCTCGAGGTGCGGGTCGTGGACGTGACCGTGACGGCGATCGACCGCAGCGGGGTCGAGCGGTGACCGAGAGCCGGCGCACGCAGCGGCGGGCGGCCGCCTTCTTGCTCTACCAGCGCGACCTAACCGGTGCCGAGTTCGAGCCGCTCTACGCCGCCTACGAGCGCGACAACGGCACCCCGCCGGGCGACTTCGCGCGGGCGGCGGCCGAGGGGGTCTGGGCCGACCGCGAGCGGCTCGACGGGGTCATCGACGACGCCGCACTCGAGTGGACGGCTGAGCGGATGGCCGTCCTCGAGCGCAACATCCTGCGCCTGGCGGTGTGGGAGCTGACCGGCCGCGAGGTGCCGGCCGGCGTCGCCATCGACGAGGCTGTCACGCTCACCAAGCGCTACGCGTCGCCCGAGGCGGGGGCGCTGGTGAACGGCGTCCTCGGCCGGGTCGCGCGCGAGCAGGGGGTGGGGTCATAGACGAGCCACGGCTGGAGCAGCTTGCCGCCGACCTGCAGGCGCTGGGCGCCCGCATGGAGGCGGGCGAGCTCGATGCCGACCAGGCGACCGCGCTCCTCGAGCAGATCACCGCGCTGGTGTACGAGGCGGTCGAGGTGCTGGAGCGCGCGGGCGAGGGCCTGGAGGCGGGCGGGAGTGAGACCGCGTCCGATTGATGCATATTCTGCGGGCCGATGAGCGACGCGCAGATCACCTCCATCGGCGCCGACCGGCTCTCCGAGCTCGAGCCGCTCTGGGGCTCGTTGCACCAGCACCACCGCAGCGTCGCCGACCTGCCGGTGCTTGCCGACGACGACCTCTCCTGGCAGCGGCGCCGGGACTGGTACGAGACGCGGCTCACTGCGGGCGACGCCTTCGCGCTGCTCGCACGTCGCGGCCAGGTGGCGGTCGGCTACGCCCTCGTCCACATCCGCCCGGGCGACGATGACACCTGGCCGGTGGGCGACCATCTGGCTGAGCTCGTCTCACTGGCGGTGGCTCCGGAGGCCCGCGGCCAGGGTCTCGGCACGGCGCTCATGGATGCCGTCGACGCCGAGCTCGAGCGCCGTGGGGTGCGCGACCTCGAGGTGGCCGTCATGGCGGGCAACGACCGCGCCCTGCGCTTCTACGAGCGCAGGGGGCTCCGCGCCGGCGAGGTGCTGCTCTTCCGGTTCGGCCGATGACGACGTCGTCACGGCTCGACGTGTGGATGGCCGAGCGCGGCCTCACCGAGTCGCGCAGCCGCGCCCAGGCGCTGATCATGGCCGGGCGAGTGCTGGTGGACGGCACCGTGGTGACCAAGGCGGGAACGGCCGTTCCGGCCGGCGCGGCGGTCGAGCTCGTGGCGCCGCCGCGGTACGTCTCGCGCGGCGGCGAGAAGCTCGAGACCGCGCTGCGGGCGTTCGCAGTCGACCCGGCCGGGGAGTGCTGCCTCGACATCGGATCGTCCACGGGCGGCTTCACCGACTGCCTGCTGCAGCACGGGGCCGCGCATGTGATCGCCCTGGATGTCGGCCGAAACCAGCTCCACGAGCGCCTCCGGGCCGACCCGCGCGTGACCGTGATGGAGGGCACGAATGCGCGCCGGCTCGAGCCGGGGGCGCTCGAGTATGCGCCGACGCTGATCACCGCCGACGTCTCGTTCATCTCGCTGCGGCTGGTGCTGCCGGCCGCAATCGCGTGTTCCGACCCGGTGTGGCGGGCGCTCGTGCTGGTGAAGCCGCAGTTCGAGGCCGGCCGCAGCGACGTTCGCGGCGGGGTCGTCCGCGACCCGGACGTGCGCCGGCGGGTGTTGCGGGAGTTCTGCGCCTTTGTCACCGCCGCCGGAGCCGCCGTCCTCGGGGTGTGCGATTCTTGTCTGCCGGGGCCTGCCGGAAACCACGAGTACGTCGTGTACGTCGCGGCGGCCGGGCACCCGGCGGCCGAGGAGCGTGAGGTCGATGTCGAACGAGCAATCGCGGACGCCGTTGCAAGCGCCTGAGCGCGCGGTGGTGGCGCGGATCGACGTGATGGTGCACGGCAAGCCGGAAATGATCGGCGACGCCGAGGCACGGCTGTGGCGGGTGGCCGGGGAGTGCGGCGTCAAGGCCGCCGGCCCGGGGGAGGCCGACCTGGCGGTCGTGCTCGGCGGCGACGGCACGATGCTGCGGGCGCTGCAGCGCTATCTCGGCACGGGAGTACCGGCGCTGGGGGTGAACTTCGGCCGGGTCGGCTTCCTCACCAGCATCGAGGCGGCCGATCTCGAGGCCGGTCTCGAGGGGGCATTCGCCGGCCGGTACAACGTGGTCTCACTGCCCACCCTCACGGCGACCACGGGTTCGGAGACGGTCACCGGCGTCAACGACGTGGTGCTCACGAGCGGCAAGCTCGGGCGGATGGCGGTGATCGAGTGGTGCGTCGACGGCCAGTCGCTGGGGGAGCTCGGCTGCGACGGGGTGATCGTCGCCTCTCCCGCCGGATCGACCGCCTACAACCTGTCGGCGGGCGGCCCGGTGCTGGCGTGGGGGACGGACGGCTACGTGGTCACATTCGTCTCGCCGCACTCGCTGCATGCGCGCTCGATGGTGCTCGGGCGGGCGCACATCCTTCAGCTGCACAACCGGACGCCCGACGTGCCGGTGGAGCTGATCGTCGACGGGCACACCGCCGCCCGCATCGACCCGGGCGGGAGGCTGGAGGTGCGCCAGTCGGAGTCGAGCGCAAGCCTCGCCCGGGTGGCCGGGTCGTCGTTCTTTCGCCGCTACCTCGAGACCTTCAGCCACTGAGGCCGTCCGCGCCCTCGCCCATACTTGGGACAGATGCTGCTCCACCTGCATATCGAGAACCTGGCGCTGATCGAGCGCGCCGACCTGCAGCCGGCGCCGGGCCTGAACGTGCTCACGGGCGAGACCGGCGCAGGCAAGACGATGCTCGCCGAGGCGATCGGGCTCCTCGCCGGAGCCCCCGCAACCGGCGCGCTCATCGGCCCGCACGCCGACGAGGCCTACGTCGAGGCCGAGTTCGAGTTGCCGGAGGGCTTTTTCGAGGAGCCTGGGCT
>DATCPV010000494.1:0-1680 GCA_036569885.1 Gaiellales bacterium
CGGCAAGGGCGCTCGGGGGTTGTACTCGACGAGGGAGGCAGTCTGATCGAGCCGAGCTCGAGCCCTGGTTGCTCTAGGGGGCTGTCCAAAAACTCGGCCTGGTGAGGTCCGGCCGGGGTCCTATGCTCGATTCGTCTGTCGGTCGAGCAGGGGGGTGCGGAGTGTCGATGGGGCAGGTGAAGGGGCAGGCGGCGACGTTGCAGGTGGAGATGGTGTGCCTGGACGAGCTTGTCTCGGGAGATGACCGTTACCGTCGGCTTGATCGGCTGGTGGATTGGTCGTTCGTTCGCGAGCTGGCAGCGCCGTACTACGTCGAGGATGTCGGTCGGCCGTCGATCGATCCGATCGTGCTGGTGAAGTTGATGGTTGCGGGTGCGCTCGAGGGGATCGGCTCGACGCGGGAGTTGTTACGGCAAGCGAGCGTACGCCTCGATCTGCGCCGCTTCCTCGGCTACGGCCTCTCCGAGCGGGTGCCTGTCCACCAGACGCTCTCGCACGCCCACACCTGCCGCTTCGTCGAGGCGGCGCTGTTCGAGCGCCTCTTCCTGCGCTCGCTTGAGCTGTGCAAGCAGCACGGCCTGGTCGAGGGCACGCATCTGTCGATCGACGGCTTCCACGCCGAGGCGGACGCTGCGCTGGCGAGCCTGCGTGCGAGCCTCGCCCTCGCCCCCGTGTCGGAGGCCGGGGCGGGCGATGACGCCGAGCCGAGCGAGGGCAGCGCTCCGGAGCCCGTCGGCCGGCTGGCGCTCGACGAGGAGCCGGCGGGCGGTCGGCCGGGCGGGGAGCGTCCTCCGCTCAGGCTTGCCGAGCCGCGCTCGGGCCCGACGCCGAAGCGGCGAAGCTCGAACGCGACCTCGGTCTCTGTTACCGACCCGGAGGCGAAGCTGCGCGGCAAGCCCGGTCAGCGGCCGCATCTCGTCTACCGCGGCCAGGTGGCGGTCGACCGCAAGCACCGCGTGATCGTCGCCTGCCGCGGCGAGCAGGCCGACGGTTTCGAGGGCGACGCGGTCAAGCCGCTGCTTGACCGTGTCCGCTTCGCCTGTCCCGAGCTCGCCTCGATCGGCGCCGACTCGGGCTTCGCGGCCGAACGCGTCTGGCGGGCGGCCGAGCGGCGTCGGATCACCGCCTACATCCCGCCTCAGCCGACCATGCTTCCGAAAGCCGGCGAGGAGCCGACGACGGAGGCGCAGCGCCAGGCGCTGGCCGCCCGGGCGCGCTGCAAGAGCCCGGGCGGGATCGAGGCTCACCGGCAGCGGATGACCGACGCCGAAGGCGTGATCGGCGAGTTGAAAAACCAAGGCACAGCGGCTCGCGCCCAGCGGCGCGGGACGCCGCACTTCCACGTCCAGCTCCTGCTCAACTGTGCGGCGGTCAACTGTAAGCGGCTAGCCGATCACGCCCAGCAGGCGCAAAGCGGTGTCGCAGCCGGAACGCAGACCGCGCAGGCGCAGCTGCCAGCGACCGCCGCGAGCGCCGCCACCGCGCAGCAGCCGCCACCCGCCACCGATCGCAGCCGCTGGCTTGCCGCACTCCTCGCTGCCGCCCCGCGCGCCTGCGACTACGCGATCTCGCTCAACTGACCCCAGCAGCGCTCCTCAGAGCACCTTCTTGGACAGCCCCCTAGGCCGGGGCGGCCACGGCCGGTGCGGGCTGGGCCGCGCCGATCATGCTGTCTCGGGT
>DATCPV010000495.1:0-7021 GCA_036569885.1 Gaiellales bacterium
GCACGGCGCCTGGCGGGTGGTGCGCGACGGGAGCACGGTGGACATCACCGCCAGCCGCGGGGCGGTCGCAGACGACCTCGGCCGGCGCGACTTCACGATCAATGCGATGGCCGTGCCCCTCTCCGGCGGCGAGCTGCTCGATCCCCACGGCGGCCGCGCCGACCTCGAGGCCGGGAGGCTGCGGGCCGTCTCCGAGCAGGTGTTCGCGGACGATCCGCTGCGGCTGCTGCGCCTGGCCAGGCTCGCCCACGAGCTGGGGTTCACCGTCGACCCCGACGCCGAGCGGCTGGCCCGGCGCGACGCTCATCTGGCCGCGCGACCCAGTGGCGAGCGCGTGCTCATCGAGATCCGGCGGCTGCTCGAGCCCGAGCACCCCGACGACGGCGTGCGCCTGCTCGACCGGCTGGGGGTGCTCGATGTCGTGCTGCCCGAGGCCGCTGCGATGCGGGGTGTCGGCCAGAGCCCGTTTCACCACCTGGACGTGTTCGAGCACACTCTGGCGGTGCTCGACACCGTGGCCGACCTCTCGGCCCACCCGGTCCACTACCTGCGCGACGCCGCGCCGCCGGTGACCGCCGCCATCGCCGCCGACGTGGGCAACGACTTCGACGGCCGCACCGGCCTGCGCCTGGCGGCGCTCTTTCACGACATCGACAAGCCCTCGACGCGCGTCGTCACCGATGACGGGCGGGTCAGCTTCATGGGCCACGACCGGATGGGGGCCGGCACGGCGGAACAGGTGTTGACGCGGTGGAAGGCCTCACAGGCGCTGATCGGGTTCTGCCGCGTGCTCGTCTCCGAGCACCTGCGGCTCGGGTTCATGGTGCGCGAGCGGCCGTTCGACCGCCGGACCGCCTATCGCTACGCGGTCGCCACCGCGCCGTATACGCTCGAGAGCGTGGTCCTCTCGCTGGCCGACCGCCTCGCCACCCGCGGCGTGCGCGCGCGCCAGGCCTACATGCGCGCCCACACCGAGGCGGCCATCGAGCTGGTCGGCCTCGTAACCCAGCTCGCGTCCGAGTCGCGGCCGCCGCTCCTGCGTGGCGACGAGATAGCCGAGCTCACCGGGGCGAGCGGTCCCCGCATCGGCGAGCTGGTCGCCGTGCTCGCCGAGGAGCAGGCGGCGGGAACGGTCACCACCAGGGAGGAGGCGGTGCAGCGTGTCCGCGGGTAGCCGGTTCGACCGCACCGCCGACCGGTACGCCGCGCATGCGGCCGGGCGGGAGTGGGGCGGATTCGTCGCGTGGTGCGAGTGCCGGGCGACGGATCGCGTGCTGGACGTTGCCGGCGGGCCGGGCGCGCTGGCCGGCGTCCTGCTCGGCTCCGTTGCGTCGGTGACCGTGATCGATTCGTCGCCGCGCCTGCTCGAGCATGTCCCCGCCGGGGTCGAGCGCGTCGTCGGGCGGGCGGAGCAGCTTCCCTTCGACGCGGCCGCATTCGACCTGGTGACTTGCGTCAACTCGCTGCACCACATCGCCCGGCCGGCCCGGGCGCTCGACGAGATGGCGCGGGTGCTCGCACCGGGCGGGAGGATCGTGCTCGAGGACATGGTCGCCGACGAGGACGGCCGCCGGGCGCGGCGGTGGGAGGAGATCGAGCGTCTGCGCGACCCCGAGCATGGCCGCCTGATCGCTCCCGGCGAGGCGCGTGGGCCGCTGCAGGCGCAGGGCCTGCACCTGGACGCCGAGGAGCTGTGGCTGCGCACCTCCGCGGTGGCGCCGTGGCTCGAGGTGGCCGGGTGCACCGGCACCGCCGCCGCGCGGGTGCGCGAGATGATCGGCGCGAGCGAGTTCGAGGTGCGGGTCTGGCGCGCGCGCTACCGCCGCCCTCCCGAGGAGTGAGGGGTCAGGCCGCGTGGATGACCGGCGTGCGGCGGTCGACCTCGTAGAGCAGCTGGGCCAGCTTGCACTCGAGGTCGTTGGGACTGCGAACCGGGTAGCCCGGCTGCCACTGTCCGCCGGTCTCTGCGACCCGCACGCAGTACATCAGAGTCTGGATGTCACGTTTGTCCAACATCGGGTTCCAACTCGGCGTTCGACGTCGGGGTGCCCATCCCCTCCTTGCGGTATATGCCCGCGTGGCGAGAGGGTATAGTCACGGCGCTTATGGTGAAGGTCCTGATCGCAGGCGTGCTCGGCACCGTTGTGGGCATCGTGGTGATGATCGTCGTGATCGTGGCGGCCGGCGGAAAGACCGAGGGCGCAAGCAGCGAAGGTCTGAACCTCTCCCTGTCGACGGCGGCAGTCTCGTCGCCGGCGTCGACGGCCACGAGCACCCCATCGAGCGGCGGCGGCAGCAGCGGCGGCTCGAGTACTGGCGGTGGCGACGCCACCGCGGGCAAGGCGTTGTTCGCCTCGAACGGGTGCGGAAGCTGTCACACCCTGGCGGTTGCCGGAGCGACCGGGACGATCGGCCCCGACCTGGGCAAGGTCGTCGCGGGCGACGCCACCAAGGATCACATGCCGATCGCGGCGTTCATCGAGCAGTCGATCACCGACCCCGCCGCGTTCACGGCCACGGGAGGTCCGTGGGCGACGGCGATGCCCACCACGTTCGGCTCCTCTCTCAGCCCATCCCAGATCGCCGATCTGGTCGCGCTGATCGAGTCCGGTCAGACGTCCTAGGCGGCCCGATGACCGTCGCTGCGAAGCCCGAGGTGCGCACCGGGGCGCGGGCGCTGGTCGAGGCGCTCGAGGCACACGGGGTCGAGGTCGTGTTCGGCCTCCCCGGCATCCACGCGCTCCCGCTGTGGGACGCGCTGATCGGCTCGCCGATCCGCCGCGTCGTCGTTCGCCACGAGCAGGCGGCCGGCTTCGGCGCGGTCGGATACGCGCGCACAGGCGGCCGGCCGGGCGTCTACCTGACCAGCACCGGCCCGGGCGCGTTCAACTCGCTGGCCGCCCTCTCGGAAGCCGACGCGTCGAGCACGCCGGTGCTGCATCTGACCTCGCAGATTCCGACCCATCTCGTGGGCGCGGGCCGCGGCTACCTGCACGAGAGCCGCGGCCAGTCGCAGGCGTTTGCCGCCGTCTCGCGGTTCCACGCCCGCCCGACCACACCCGCGGCGCTGGTCGAGGCCATCGACGAAGCGTTCCGGCACATGGCGCTCGATCCCGGGCCGGCCACGATCGAGGTCGCAACCGACGTCATGGCCGCGGTCACCGATGCCGGGCCGCCCCCGGTCACCCGGGTCGCCGCGCCGGCGCCCGACCCTGCGGCGGTCGCCCGCGTGCACGCGCTGATCGATGCGGCCGAGGCGCCCCTGATCTGGGCCGGCGGCGGCACGCGGCACGCCGCCGGGGAGGTGCGGGCGCTGGCCGAGCACCTGGATGCGCCCGTGCTCACGACCTACAACGGCAAGGGCGCGCTTCCGAGCGGCCATCCTCTGCATGCGGGATCATCGGTCGAGGAGCCGTCGATGCGCAGCCTGGTGGAGCGATCCGATCTGGTGATCGCCCTGGGCACGCGGTTCTCGCAGGAGGCGACGGCCGACTGGGGCGTGCCGATGCCCGAGGCGCTGGTGCAGGTCGACCTCGATCCGGGCCGGTTCGGGCGAACGTTCGCCGTTGCCGAGGGGGTCGTGGCCGACGTCGGCCTGTTCTGCGCCGCGCTCATGGCCGATCCGCCCGCGGCCGGCGGCCGCGACGGCGAGGCGGCGGTGCGGGCCGCCCTGCAGGGCCGCTCGGCGGAGGTCGGTGCGCAGGGCGCCGATGTCGAGGTCGACCTCATGGGCGTGCTGCACAACTCGCTTCCCGACGATGCGATCGTCGTGGCCGACATGACCGTCGCGGCCTACTGGGCGGCGCTCTACCTCGACGCCAAGCGGCCGGGCGCGTTCATCTACCCGTCGTCGGGGGCGCTCGGGTGCGGGATCCCGCTGGCGCTCGGGACGGCGGCCGCCAACCCCGACCGGCCCACGGTCGTGATCTGCGGCGACGGCGGCTTCCTGATGGCCGGCCACGAGCTCCTCACGGCGCGGGCAGAGGGGCTGCCCCTCGTCGCGCTGGTCGTCAACGACTCGGCCTACGGCATCCTGCGCAACTACCAGGAGACGATGTTCGGACGCACGGTCGCGGTGGAGCTGAACGCGCCCGACTTCGAGCAGCTCGCCGGGGCCTGCGAGGTGCGCTACCTGCGCGCCGAAGGTGTCCCTGACCTGTCGCGCGCGCTCACCGAGGCCATCGCCGACCGCTCCGGACCGGTGCTCGTCGAACTGCGGGCGGCACTGCGCGCGCCCGGCCAGTCGGTCTGAGGAGTCAATGTAGAGTGAGGTGCCGATCGTGAGCGCTCCCGTCCGCACCGACTACTCGATGACCGCCAGCCCGGGCAAGCCGGTGCCCGTGGCCGCACGCGCGAGCGGCTGTGTGATCGAGGACGCCGACGGCAACCGCTATCTGGACGCCTGCGGCGGCGCGATGGTGATGCTGCTCGGGCATTCGCATCCCCGGATCGTGGAGGCACTGCGGCGCCAGGCCGAGCAGATCGCGTTCACCTACCGGTTCTCGTTCGGCAACGAGCCCATGCTCGAGCTGGCAGACCGGATCGCGAGGATCGCGCCGGGCGACCTCGAGTGGTGCTTCTTCAACTCGTCGGGATCCGAGGCCAACGAGTCGGCGCTCCATCTCGCAGTCCTCTACTGGGAGCAGCTGGGGCGGGCAGGGAAGGTCGAATTCCTGAGCCGGGTCACGTCGTACCACGGCTCGACCATGGGGGCGCTCTCGCTGTCGGGGTCGCGCTGGCGGGCGCCGTTCGAGCTCCTGCTGCACAAGTACGCGGTGGTGCCGAACTCCGACACGGCCGCCGAGGGTGCCGCCGCGCTCGAGTCGGCCATCCTTTCGCGCGGCGCCGAGCATGTGGCGGCGTTCGTCGTCGAGCCGGTGACCGGCTCCTCCGGGGCGGCGGTGCCGCTGCCCGACGGCTACCTGGCGGCGGTGCGCGAGGTGTGCGACCGCCACGAGGTGCTGCTTGTCGCCGACGAGGTCATCACCGCGTTCGGCCGCACCGGCCGCTGGTTCGGCGTGGAGCACTTCGGCGCGGTGCCCGACGTGATCACCTTCGGCAAGGGCATCGGCGGCGGGGTGATCCCGCTCTCGGGGATGGTCGCGTCGCGGCGCGTCCGCGAGGTGGTCGAGACGTCTCCCAGCGGGTTCTCCTACGGCCACACCTTCTCGGGCAACCCACTCGGCTGCGCGGTCGGCTGCGAGGTGATCGACATCATCGCCCAGGAGGGTCTCCTCGAGGCGGCCGAGGCGAAGGGTGAGGTTCTGGCGGCACGGCTCGACGAGCTGCGCCTGCGCCACCCGATCATGCACGCCGTGCGCGGGCTCGGACTGCTGCGCGGCATCGAGCTGCGCCAGGCCGATGGGAGCCGCTTCCCGGCGGCGATGGGCCTCTGCTCGCGGGTCTCGGCCGAGGCAAAACGCAGGGGGCTCATGATCTACTCGTGTCCGACGCCGGTCGGCACCGAGCAGATGGACGCGCTCCTGCTCGCGCCGCCGCTCATCATCTCGGGGCCCGAGATCGACGAGGTCGCCCAGCTTCTGGACGCCTCGCTCGCGGCCGTCGAAGCCGCGCTCTGACGGTGGCCGCCGAGCCGGTCAGCGTGCCGACGAGCGCCGAGCTGCGAGCGGCGCTCGAACAGGCGGCCGGCTGGATCGCCCGCTACCTGGACGGCGTCGACCGGCTGCCGGTCATGGCGCGGGTCGAGGCGGGCGACATCGCCGCCGCGCTGCCGGCCCATCCCCCCGCGCACGGCGAGTCGCTTGAGGCGATCCTGGCCGATGTCGACCGGGTGCTGGTGCCCGGGCTGACCCACTGGAACCACCCGGGGTTCATGGCCTACTTCGGCATCAGCGGGTCGCCCCCGGGCATTCTCGGCGAGACCATCGCCGCGGCACTGAACGTCAATGCGATGCTGTGGCGCACCTCGCCCGCGGCCACCGAGCTCGAGCAGGTGACGCTGCGCTGGCTCGCCGAGCTGACAGGCCTGCCGACGGACTGGTTCGGCCAGATCACGGACGGCGCGTCGTCCTCGACCCTGTACGCCCTCGCGGCGGCCCGCGAGGCGGCCGGGCTCGACATCCGCACACGCGGCATGGCGGGGCGCGACGACCTGCCGCCGCTGCGGGTGTACGCCTCGGCCGAGGCGCACTCGTCGATCGAGAAGGCCTGCATCGTGCTCGGCTTCGGCCGCGACGGCCTGGTCAAGATCGAGACCGACACCGACTACCGGATGCGGCCGGATGCGCTGCGCGAGGCGGTCGGGGCCGACGTGCGCGCAGGCCGGCGCCCGGTCGCCGTGGTCGCCACGGTCGGCACCACGTCGTCCACGAGCATCGACCCGGTGGCCGCCGCCGCCGACGTGTGCGCCGAGCACGGCATGTGGCTGCATGTCGACGCCGCCTACGGCGGCGCCGCTGGGGTTGTCCCGTCACTGCGGCATGTGCTCGACGGCTGCGAGCGGGCCGACTCGCTGCTCGTGAACCCGCACAAGTGGCTGCTGACGCCGATGGACTGCAGCGTTCTCTACACATCTCGGCCGGACGATCTGCGGGCGGCCTTCTCGGTCATCCCCGAGTACCTGCGCACCGACGACCAGGACGCGGTCAACCTGATGGACTACGGGGTCGCGCTGGGGCGGCGGTTCCGGTCGCTCAAGCTGTGGATGGTGCTGCGCGCCTACGGGGCCGACGGCCTGGCCGCCATCATCGCAGGCCACGTCGAGCTCGCCCAGCGGCTGGAGGCCGCCATCCGGGCCGAGCCCGGGTGGGAGCTGCTCGCGCCGGTGCCGTTCTCGACGGTCTGTTTCCGGCACAGCCCGGGGGGCGGCGGCGACGAGGCCGATCTGCGGCGCCGCAACGAGGCCATCCTCGAGCGGGTCAACGCCACCGGCCGCGTGTTCATCTCGCACACGGAGCTGGGGGGCCGCTACGCGCTGCGCGTGGCGATCGGAAACCTCGCCACGTCGGCCGAGCACGTCGACCGGGCCTGGGACCTGCTGCGCTCCGCCGCCGCCCAGGAC
>DATCPV010000496.1:0-6806 GCA_036569885.1 Gaiellales bacterium
GAGATGACCGCATCGGCGCCGACCGCGCGTTCGAGTTCGGCGACGAGGCTCATGCGGTCAAGCTACTCCACCAGCTGGCGCATGACCATCTGCAGCAGGCCGCCGGCGCGATAGGTGGTGACGTCGGCGGGGGCGTCCAGCCGGGCGAGGCACTCGAACGAGCGCTCACCGCCGTTCACCTGGACCGTGACCATGGAACCGACGTCGAGGCTCTCGAGACCGCGGATGGTGTACGTCTCGGTGCCGTCCAGGCCGAGGCTCTCGGCAGACTCGCCCTCGCAGAACTGGAGCGGGATGACGCCGAGCGCGACCAGGTTGGTGCGATGGATGCGCTCGAAGCTCTGGGCGATCACCGCCCGGACGCCCAGGAGCGCCGTGCCCTTGGCCGCCCAGTCGCGCGAGCTGCCCGAGCCGTACTCGCGGCCCGCGATCGCGACCAGCGGGACATGCTCAGCCGCGTACCGCTGCGCGGCGGCGTAGATCGTCATCTCCTCATCCGATGGCAGATGGCGGGTGTAGCCGCCCTCGCGGCCGGCCAGCTGGTTTCGCAGCCGGATGTTGGCGAACGTGCCCCGCACCATCACCTCGTGGTTGCCGCGGCGGGCGCCGTAGGAGTTGAAGTCGCGCGGCTCCACGCCCTGCTCGACGAGGTAGGCCCCCGCGGGCGAGCCCGGCGCGAACGAGCCCGCGGGCGAGATGTGGTCGGTGGTGACCGAGTCGCCGAGGAGCACGAGCACCCGGGCATCGACGATGTCCGACAGGTCGGCGTCGTGCTCGAAGAACGTGGCCTCGCGGACATAGGTCGAGCGGGGATCCCAGTCGAACAGCTCACCCTCCGGCACGGGCAGCTCCTGCCAGCGCTCGTCGCCGTCGAAGATCCGCCCGTACTCGAGGGTGAAGAGGTCTGACGAGAACGAGCCGGCCAGCGCCGCGTTCACCTCCTCGGCGCTCGGCCACACGTCGCGCAGGTAGACCGGCCCGTCGGAGCCGTCGCCAAGCGGATCGGCCGTGAGGTCGGAGTTCACGCTCCCGGCGAGGGCGTAGGCCACCACCAGCGGCGGGGAGGCGAGGTAGTTCGCACGCACCGCGGGGTGGATGCGGGCCTCGAAGTTGCGGTTGCCCGAGAGCACGGCGGCCACCTTCAGGTCGTCGCGCTCGATGGTGCCGGCGACCTCGTCGGGCAGGGGCCCGGAGTTGCCGATGCACGTCGTGCAGCCGAAGCCGACCAGGTTGAACCCGATCTGGTCGAGGGGTTCCATCAGGCCGGCCCGCTCGAGGTAGCCGATCACGACCCGAGAGCCGGGCGCCAGGCTGGTCTTGACCCACGGCCTCGGCCGCAGGCCCAGCGCAAGCGCCTTCTTGGCGACCAGCCCGGCGGCGACCATCAGCGCCGGGTTTGACGTGTTCGTGCAGGACGTGATCGCCGAGATCACGACCGACCCGTCGCCGAGGCGACTGCCGTTGGGCGTGCTGACCCCGAAGGCGTCCGAGAACGACTGCCCCACGTCCGGCAGCGACACCCGGTCCTGCGGGCGGCGCGGGCCGGCGACGCAGGGCACGACCGCATCGAGGTCGAGCGCGATCGTCTCGGAGTAGGCGGGATCGGGCTCGGCGCCGGTGCGGAAGAGCCCCTGCTCGCGCGTGTAGCGCTCGACGAGCTCGATCTGCTCGGGCGGGCGCCCGGTGTCTGCCAGGTAGCGCAGCGTCTGGCCGTCGACCGGGAACGTGGCCGACGTCGCCCCGTACTCCGGCGACATGTTCGAGAGGGTCGCCCGGTCGGCGACCGTCAGCGATCCCAGGCCGGGGCCGAAGAACTCGATGAACTTGCCCACCACGCCGTGCTTTCGCAGCTGCTCGGTCAGTGTCAGCACCAGATCGGTCGCGGTCACGCCGACGGCAAGCCCTCCGGTCATGCGCACCCCGACGACCTGGGGCTGGGTCATGTACAGCGGCTGTCCGAGCATGACCGCCTCGGCCTCGATGCCGCCCACGCCCCAGCCGAGCACGCCGAGCGCGTTGATCATCGTCGTGTGCGAGTCGGTGCCGACCAGCGTGTCGGGCAGTGCGACGCCGTCGTGCACCCGGACGACCTGGCCCAGGTACTCGAGGTTCACCTGGTGGCAGATGCCCATCCCCGGCGGCACCACGCGGAAGTTGCGAAACGCGCGCTGCGCCCAGCGCAGAAGCTGGTAGCGCTCCCCGTTGCGCTCGTACTCCCGCTCGATGTTGCGCGCGTAGGCCCGGTCGGAGCCAAACGCATCCACCTGCACGGAGTGGTCGATCACGAGGTCGACCGGCACGAGTGGATCGACGCGGGCGGGATCGGCGCCGCGGCGGGCGACGGCATTTCGCAGGGCCGCGAGGTCGACGACGGCGGGCACGCCGGTGAGGTCCTGCATCAGGACGCGCGCGGGCATGAAGGACAGCTGGGCGGTGGGAGCGGGTGCCGGCCAGGCGGCCAGCGCGCGCACATCCTCCTCACGCACGTGGGCGGTGCCGGCCCGCCGCAGCAGATTCTCGAGCAGGACGCACACCGTGTAGGGGAGCGTCAGCGGATCGACCAGGCGGTCGAGGCGGTGGATGACCTGGCCGCCCGGAAGCGTGTCGCGGGCGCCGAAGATGTCGGCCTCTGCCATCACCGCAATCTAGTGGATGTGCGAGATTTCGCGGCATGACAGGATCGCGCGTGCGACTGCCGGACGGGGTGGGCCGGCCGTTCCAGGTGTACGTCAACGGCGTCGAGCAGGCCGAGGACGCCGACTACGCCGTCGACGGGCTGTGGATCGTCTTTGCCCGCGAGCTGACGCCACCCCAGCCCGAGAGCGCGCGCAGCGTGTTTCGGGGGTTCTTCTTCGGCCGCTACCGCACCGAGCACGTGGTCGATCTGGCCTGTCACATCGGCGGCCAGGCGCACGTCTTCAGCAAGCTCCCGATCGACACCCAGGGCTAGCTGCGACTCAGAAGATGTGCTTGCCCTGCCACAACCACGTCTCGAGAACGGCGAAGACCGTGATCAGGCAGACGGCCAGGATGTGGCCGCCCTTGGAGCGCGGGGTCAGGAAGTAGCCGCACAGCGCCACGAGCAGACCGAGGACGCCCATGACCAGCGGTCGCGTCCACGTCCCCGCCAGGGCGATCACGACAGCGAGTCCGTTGATGACGGCGACCGCGTCGTCGCGGAAGGACTCGTATTCGGGCGTGTAATCTCGCACGGTGCGCTCCTTGGCCGGACTGGGGCGCAATATTAGCGGGAGGGACGACGAGCGAGACGCGAGGTACCACCGCGCTGCGCAAGGCCGGGATCGACCACCGATTGCTGCGGTACGCCTACCGCCCCGACGGCGGCGCCGAGCAGGCCGCCGATGACCTCGGCGTCGAGCGCGAGCGGATGTACAAGAGCCTGGTCGCGCGCGCCGGCGAGGAGCTGGTGTTCGCGCTCGTGCCGGCCGCCTCCGAGCTGTCGCTGAAGAAGCTGGCCGCCGCCGCTGGGGTCAAGCACGCCGCGATGGCGAACCCGCGCGACGCCGAGCGCGCGACGGGCTACCAGGTCGGCGGGATCAGCCCGCTCGGCTCGCGCCGGCCGCTGCGGGTGTTCCTCGACGCGGGCGCCGAGCGGTTCGAGCGCATCTGCCTGAACGCCGGCAACCGCGGCCACATCGTCGAGCTGGGCACCGCCGACCTTGTTTGGCTGACCGGCGCCGAGGTGTGCGACCTGCGCAGCGATGGGTGATGAATAACCGGTGCCAGGCACCGGTTATTCACGGCCGCAGGCCGTGAGCGCGAATGGTGGACAAGGCCGTTCAGGAAGGGGACATTGCTCGTCCCCGAATGGTTTGTCTCGGGGGCGAGCAATGTCCCCACCCCAGCCGCGACGTGGCGAGAAGACCACCAACCCTCGAGGGCGCGAACGGTCAGAACACCACGCTCTTCACATGCGCCAAAAGGGGTCTGACCCGTTTGGCACACCAGCTTCACCGCCAGGGTGGATGAATATTTGGTGCCTGGCACCGGTTATTCAGGTGTAGCGCTCGCCGGCGATGGTCGCGAGCTTCTCCATCGAGTGGGTCGCCTGCAGGGTGCGCACGGTGCCCGACTTGGAGCGCATCACCAGCGAGTGGGTGCGCGCGCCGCCGCGCTGGTAGCGCACGCCGCGCAGCAGATCGCCGTCGGTGACGCCGGTCGCGGCGAAGAAGACGTTCTCGCCTTTGATCAGATCGTCAGCCGTCAGCACCTGGCTCAGGTCGTACCCGGCCGCCCGGGCGCGCTCGGCCTCGTCCTCGTCGCGCGGCCAGAGCCTGCCGAGCAACTGGCCGCCGAGGCACTTGAAGGCCGCCGCCGAGAGCACACCCTCGGGCGTGCCGCCGATCCCCCACAGGAGGTCGATGCCCGTGTCGGGCGAGGCGGCCATCATCGACCCGGCGACATCGCCGTGGGAGATGAAGCGGATGCGTGCGCCCGCGGCCCGAATCCGTCCCACCATCTCCTCGTGACGGGGACGGTCGAGCATGACGACCATCAGGTCGCGCACGCGCCCGCGCTTGGCGCGGGCGACCATCTCGAGCGTCTCCTCGATGGGCGCATCGAGGTCGAGCTGCTCATCGATGTCGGCCCCGCAGGCGAGCTTCTCCATGTAGACACACGGCCCCGGGTCGAACATCGTGCCCGACTCGGCGGCGGCCACCACGGCCAGCGCGTTGGGCTGGCCGCGGGCGACCAGCTCGGTGCCTTCGAGCGGATCCACCGCGACGTCGACCGCGACGCCGCGGTGGGTGCCGATGCGCTCGCCGTTGAACAGCATGGGCGCCTCGTCCTTCTCGCCCTCGCCGATCACGACCACACCGTCCATCTCGACCGTCGCGAGCATGTGGCGCATCGCGTCGACCGCGGCGCGGTCGGCGGAGATCTTGTCGCCAAAGCCCACCCAGCGCGCGCACGCAAGGGCGGCCGCCTCGGTCACCCGAACGAGTTCGAGCGCCAGGTTTCGATCAGGTTCCTGCGCCACAGCTCACCCTACGCGTGGGCAGGGGTCAGCTCCTCGACCATCTGGAACGTGCTGTCGATTCCGGTGCTCTCGACGTGCGGTGCGATCGCGTCCAGCATCTGCTGGCGCCCGTCCTGGCTGCTCTCGCGCATCCCAGCGGGATCGTCGGTGCGGAAGATGCCGAGCTGGATCAGGTGCTCGGGGCGGCCGGTCTCGGCCATCGCGATGAAGTGCACCAGCTCCGGCGGCATGCGGCCGCCAACCGCGTCCCTGGCCGCGTCCATGTAGGCCGGCAGCGCTCCCGGCCGCAGCACGCGCTCGGTGAGTGGCACGATCGTGTGCGCCCCGGTCGCGGAGCCCTCCTCCTGATGGACGACGTCGTACAGGCCCGCCACCAGCGTCTCGGCGACGTAGGGCGCCATCGCCTCGTGCCGCGCGCGCTCGGACGGCTCGAGCTCGGTCTTGAGCTGATCGGCCCGCTCATCGCTGACCTCGAAGAGGCCGAACGTGATCACCACGTCCGGGTCGTTCGTGTCCCGGACGATGTAGGCGCGGGCAAATCCCTCGGGGAACCCTTCCGGCGGCTCCCACGCCTTGCGAAATGCCTCATACTGCCCGGGATTGAGCCTGCGGGCCGCAAAGACGACCTTCATGTCTCCTCCTTGGGTCTCGAGTGGCCCGCACGATGCTAAACACGCAGCAGGCGGTTGGCAAGGCCGCCGATCCGCTCGCGGGCGAGCAGCGGCTCGATCCAGCGCTCGGGGATGGCGCCCGCGCCGAAGCGGCCGCCCGCCAGCGCCCCCGCGACCGCGCCGTTGGTGTCCGCGTCGCCGCCCAGGTTGACCGCGAACACCACCGCCGACTCGAAGTCGGCCTGGCCGAACGCGGCCGCAAAGCCGATCCGAAGCGCCGTCAGCACGTAGCCCATCTGCTCCTGGGCCTCGGCGGCGAGTACCTCGGGCGAGGCCGTCAGGGCGTCCTGCGCGGCCCGCCCCACCGTGGATGTCGAATGCGGCAGGCGGCGGCCGCAGATGAGCGCTGCCAGCGTCAGGTTGAGCCATGTGCAGGCGTCACCGGCCAGGGGGTCGTGGTGGGTGAGGCTCGACTCCAGGCGCGAGATCCGCTCCACCGCGCCCGGGTCGGTCCGATAGCGGAGCGAGATCGGGGCGGTCCGCATCAGTGAGCCGTTGCCCGCGCTCTTGCCACCGCTGCGGCGGTGGAACTCCGCGGCGGCGGCGCGGGCCTCGGCGACTGTGCGCGCCCGCATGAGCGCGGCCGAGATGGTCGAGCCGATGTCCTTGGGCCCCGACCGCGCCCACATCACGTAGCGGGAGAACACGTCGTCCTCGTCGTAGACGCCCTTCTCGGCCATGCTCGTCGCGAGCTCGAGCGCCATCGCGGTGTCGTCGGTCCACTCGCCCCGCTGCCAGGTGGCCGACTCAACCATGTCGCACAGGGCGCCGCCGTAGCGCGCACGGATCTGGACCGGGTGGAGCCACTCGACGGCGGCCCCGAGCGCGTCCCCCACGGCCAGCCCGAGCATGACGCCGCGCGCCCGCTCCGCCGTCGCCGCAGCCCGCTGGCGGCTCATGGCGCCTGGCAGCCGGGGCAGTAGTAGAGCCGCCGCGGCGCCTCCGTGCCCTGCATGACCGAGTCGATCGGGACGGCGCAGCGCGGGCACGGGCGGCCCGTCTGGCCGTAGACCCGCTGGGGCAGGCGGCCGTGCTGTGCAACACCGGCTCGCAGCATCCGCCGGGCGACCACGGCCAACTCGAGCAGGCGCCGGTCGGTCAGGCTCGCCGCAGCCGCGAACGGATCCTGGCGC
>DATCPV010000497.1:0-2514 GCA_036569885.1 Gaiellales bacterium
AGCCACTTCCTGGCGGAGTTCCGGAGCCTGCTCCGCAGCCGGCGCGCCTTCGCGTTCGAAGACGCCGTCGGCGGCCTCGACCGGCTCGCGCAGGCCGCGGCGTTCCTCGCCCTGCTGGAGCTGATCAAGACGGGCGAGGCCGTGCCCGAGCAGGCCGAGGTGTTCGGGCCGATCCGGGTCGTCCGCCGGCGTGCGCCGAACGGTGCGCACTCGCGGGCGATCGCCTGATGGCCGAGCTGACCCACACCGTCGAGGCGCTGCTCTTCGTCGCGTCGGAGCCACTGACGGTGCGCGAGCTGGCCGCGCTCACCGAGGCCGCTCCGGCGCGGGTGGAACGGGCGCTCGACGCGCTCGGCGACAGGTACGCCGAGGGCAGGTCCGGGGTCGTGCTCGAGCGGGTGTCGGGCGGGTACGGATTCCGCGCCTCGCCGGCCACGGCGGCCGCCTGCGCGCGGCTCGTCAACCGGGCCCAGTCACGCGCGCTCAGCCAGGCCGCCACCGAGACGCTGGCGGTGGTCGCCTACCTGGGCCCTGTGTCGCGCCCCGAGATCGCCCGGATCCGCGGCGTTGCCGCCGACGCGGCCGTCGCCGGCCTGCTCGAGCGCGGCCTGATCGAGGAGTCGGGCCGCGGTGACACCGTCGGCCAGCCGGTGCTGTACCGCACGACGACGGTGTTCGAGCGCATGTTCGGACTCGAGGAGGGCACGGCCAGCCTGCCGAGCCTGGCCGAATTTGACCTGCCCGAGGCCGACCACGAGGCCCTGCGAACGCGCCTGCATGTCGTGGCCGACCAGCGTGCCGGTGAGGCTTAACCGCTACCTGGCCTCGACGGGGGTGGGGTCCCGGCGTGCCGCCGACGAGTACATCCGCGCCGGCCGGGTGACGGTGAACGGCGCCCGCGCCGAGATCGGCACCGCGGTCTCGGAGACGGACGACGTGCGTGTCGACGGCCGCCGCGTGCACGCCCAGGCCCAGATCTCGGTGCTGCTGAACAAGCCCGCCGGGGTCGTCACCACCGTTCGCGACCCGAACGGCCGTCCAACCGTGGTCGACCTCGTGCCGATGCCGGTGCGGCTCTTCCCGGTCGGCCGCCTCGACCGTGAGACGACCGGCGCGCTGCTGCTGACGAACGACGGGGAGTTGGCCGACCGGCTGATGCATCCCCGCCACGGCGTGCACAAGACCTATGTCGCGACGGTGGCCGCCGAGCCCAAGCCGGCGGTGCTGCGCCGGTTGCGCGAAGGGGTGGAGCTGGACGACGGGCCGAGCGCGCCCGCGACCGTCCGCCTCGCCGGCCCCCTGCGCATCGAGATCACGATCCACGAGGGCCGCAACCGCCAGGTGCGGCGGATGCTGGCCGCCGTCGGTCATCCCGCCCGCGCGCTGCACCGCTCCAAGTATGCGGGGCTCGGCCTCGGCAACCTGCGCCCGGGCGAATGGCGCGAGCTGAGCGACGGCGAAATCGAGGCGCTTCGGCGTGCATGACGCGGTCGTCATCGGCGCGGGCATCTCGGGGCTCGCGGCGGCGCACACGCTGACGGCGGAGGGCAGGGACGTCGTCGTGCTCGAGGCGGCCGACCGCGTCGGCGGGCGCGTCTGGACGCCCACCGCCGCCGGGGTCAGCTTCGAGGCCGGCGGCGAGGCGGTCGACCTGGCAAACACCGCCCTGCGTGACCTGGCAGCGGAGGTCGGCGCCGATCTGCGGCCCTCCGCCGTGGGCTGGGGCGATCACGGCCCGGTGCCCGTGATATGGCACGTGGGTGGCCGCCGGTTCGAACGCGCCGGCGGCGCCTACCCGCGCCTGCAGGAGGAGCTCACGCGGCTGGGCTCGGCGCCCGAGCCGGCCGAGGACGCCATGACGGTGGCCGACTGGCTCCGGGCCGGCGGAGCCGGAGCACACGAGCGGGCGGTGTGCGAGACGGCCGTCTCGGTGACCGCGTCGACGGTTCCGCTGCGGCTGATGTCGCTGCAGGCCCTCGCCCGCAAGCACGCCGCCCGTGCGGGCCCGGGAGACGGCTCGGAGCTGCGCTTCGGTGATGGCGCGGGCGGCTTCGCCCAGCGGATCGCCGACCGCCTCGGCGAGCGCGTGCAGCTGCTGCGGCGGGCCGCGCACGTGCGCCTCGGGGCGCGGTCGGTCGAGGTCTCCTCGCCCGGCGGGCCGCCCGTTTCCGCCCGGCACGCCGTGGTGGCCGTGCCGTTGCACGCGCGCGCCCGGATCGGCGGACTGCGGCGTGACCCGATCGGCCGCTACGGGGTGGCGGTCAAGTCGCTGCTGGTGCTGGCCCGCGACCTGCCGGAGGAGGCGCCCGCAGCCGTGGTCACCGACACCCCGATCGGGTACGCCTACCGCCACACGCCTCGCACGCTGGGAAGCTTTGTTGGCTCGACCCCGGCGGCATGGCTGCTGCGCCAGCCGCGGGCGATCGCCGACCGGGCCGTGGCCGAAGCCGTACGCATGTGCTTCGGTGCGCAGCTCACGCAGGTTGTGCGGGTCCCGTACCCGCGCAGCTACCT
>DATCPV010000498.1:0-4614 GCA_036569885.1 Gaiellales bacterium
CCATCGCACTGCCGAGCGCGTCGCCAAGCAGACCGGGGCGCTGGTGATCTCGATCAGCCAGCAACGCGACGTGGTCACGACCTACGTCGGCGACGTCCGCTACCAGCTCGAGGACATCTCCGACATCCTGGCCAAGACCAACCAGGCCGTGACCACGCTCGAGACCTACCGCACCCGCTTCGAGCAGGTGGCGACCCGCCTCACGGCGCTCGAGTTCCAGGGGGCGGCCACGCTCGACGACGTGGTGGTGGCGCTGCAGCGGGCCGAGATGACCGCACGCATGCGCGACGAGATCGAGCGCAACGTGGCCGAGCTCGGGGTCGAGGGGCGGCTGATCAAGATCCAGCTCGACGAGATGTCCGAGTGGGTGCCGAGCGACGAGGTGGCGATGGTGCGCGATTACGAGCTGCCCGAGGTGACGGGCGGCTACCGGCGTGCACTCGACCGGCTGCGCACGATGCCCGACTCGCAGCTCCTCGAGCTCGAGCAGCTGGCCGAGGTGCTCGGCTACCCACGCACGGTCTCGCCCGTCGACTATGCGGTCACACCGCGGGGATACCGGGTGCTGTCAAAGGTGCCGCGGCTGCCCGAGGGCGTGATCGGCCACGTCGTCAACCACTTCAGCGGCCTCGAGGCATTCGTGCGCGCATCACAGGCCGAGCTGGAGGAGGTCGAGGGCGTCGGCGCGGTGCGGGCGCGGGAGATCCGGGAGGGGCTGCGGCGGCTCCAGGAGCAGAATTTGGTCGACCGGTATCTGAATCTTTGACCCTTTCGCGGGCGTTTGACCGGGCTCCCTTCCGGCTCGACATAGCATCTGCCGAAATTCGTTTGCGATGTGGTCAGAATGCTGTGATCCTTTCGCCAGAGGGTGTCGGATCTGATAGAATCCACTCCTTAGGCGCGAGGGGTTTCGCCGGTCGTGCAGGTACATCCTGTCGAGGAGGTTGAGCGACTCTTGTATTCGGTTGGTGACAAGGTCGTGTACCCGCATCACGGTGCGGGAACGATCACAAGTAGAGACATGCGGGTCGTGGGCGACAAGGATCGGGAATACCTTACGATCCAGATTTTGCACAACGACATGACCGTCACCATCCCGCTGGACAGTGCGGAACGCGTCGGTTTGCGAAAGGTGATCGGCGAGGAGACCGTCGAGGAGGTCCTCATCGTCCTCCAGGGCGACGGCACCAAGATGCCGAAGAACTGGAATCGCCGTTTCAAGCACAACCGCGACAAGATGAAGACCGGCGACATCTTCGAGATGGCCGAGGTCGTGCGGAATCTCGCTCAGCGCGACCAGGAGAAGGGCCTCTCGACGGGTGAGAAGCAGATGTTCTCGAAGGCCAAGCGCATCCTCGCCAGCGAGCTGATGTACGCGAAGAACATGGACGAGGAAGAGGCGCGCGAGTTCCTTGAGGAGGTGCTCGAAGAGATCGGTGAGGCCCGCAAAGCGCGGGCGTAGCCGGCCGAAAGCGTATTCGCCCCCGCCGGGGGCCAGTTTTGAGTTCATCCGGCGGCGGCAGTGACACGTTCCTAGAGAGGAGCAGACGATGGTGGTCTCAACCCGGATCGTCTTGTCCCTCTTGGGCGTCCTTGGTGCCATTCAGGCGGGGTTGTCCTTCAATATTGGGGACCGATATCCGGCTTCTTACGCTTACCCCGTCTTCGCCGTCGTCGTCCTCTTGGTGTTCGCCGTAGGGTGGATGGTCGGGGGGCTGGTCGGCAAGGGTCTGGTACGTGGGTTCAAGAGGATCGAGCGAGCCGCCCAGACCCGCAGCGCGGGCGAGTTGACCGTTGCTGCGATCGGCTTGCTGGTCGGGCTGCTCGTGTCGGCGCTCTTGTGGTTTCCCGTTCACACGCTGCCGTACATCGGCCGGTGGGTGATTCTGCCCCTGTTCCTGGTGGTGGGGTATCTGTTCGCGTTCACGGCGGCCAAGAAGTACCGCGGCATCCTGCGGCTGGTGGGCGTGCACGCGGTCGCCGAGTCGGGCGCCGAGGCGGCCGCGATGGGGTTCGCGACCCTGGTCGATACGAGCGCGATCATCGACGGGCGGATCGCCGACATCGTCAAGACCGGGTTCCTCAAGGAGGAGCTGGTCGTCCCGGAGTTCGTGCTGCGGGAGCTGCAGCAGGTGGCCGACTCGGGCGATTCGCTCAAGCGGGCACGCGGCCGCCGCGGCCTCGAGGTCGTGCAGGGCCTGCGCTCGGACGTCGTCGTGACCACTCCCGACGTCGACTTCCCCGAGCTCGACGACGTCGATGCGAAACTGCTCAAGCTGGCCAAGGCGCGGGGCCTGCGGATCCTCACCACCGACTTCAACCTGAACCGCCTCGCCCGCATCCAGGATGTCGAGGTGCTGAACGTCAACGAGCTCGCAAACGCGCTCAAGCCGGCCGTGCTGCCGGGTGAGTCCTTCGACGTCCGCGTCATCCGTGAGGGCAAGGAGCACGATCAGGGCGTCGGCTATCTCGACGACGGCACCATGGTCGTGGTCGAGGGTGGCCGCAAGCTGATGGGCGAGACGGCGGCAGTGCAGGTGACCTCGGTGCTGCAATCGCCGTCGGGCAAGATGATCTTCACCAGGGTTAGCCAAAACCCCGACGACGAATGAGCTCGACCTGGGCGATCGTGGTCGCCGGGGGCGATGGCTCGCGACTCGGGGCGGACAGGCCAAAGGCGTTCATCGGGCTGGGCGGCCGTCCGCTGTTGGCCCACTCGATCGACCTGCTCGAGGACCACCCGGCGGTCGACCGCATCGTGCTGGTGGTGCCCGCCGAGTGGGAGGAGCCGGCGACGCTCCTGTCCGACGAGCTCGCGGCGGGCAAGGTGGTCGCTGCGGTGCCGGGGGGCGAGACGCGGGCGCTGTCCGTGGCAGCGGGGCTCGATGTGGTCGCGGACGACGCCGAGGCGATTCTCGTCCACGACGCGGCCCGGCCGTTCGCGACGGCCGAGCTGATCGACCGTCTGCTCGAGGCGCTCGCGACCCATGCGGGCGCAGTGCCGGCGGTCGCGGTGACCGATACGGTCAAGCGCGTCGAGGGCGGGCGGGTGGCCGAGACGCTTGACCGCAGCGAGCTGCGCGCGGTACAGACGCCGCAGGCGTTTCGTGCCGAGGCGCTGCGGCGCGCCTACGCGGCGCCGGCCGGGGCATTGCGGGATGCGACCGACTGCGCGTCACTGGTCGAGGCGGCCGGGCTCGAGGTGGCCGTCGTGCCGGGCGAGGGCGGCAATATGAAGATCACGTCGCCCGAGGATCTCGCCCGCGCCGAGGAGCGGCTGCGGTGAGCGGGCCGGAGTCGCTGCGGGTCGGGATCGGCTTCGACGCCCACGCGTTCGCGGACGAGCGCGTGCTGGTGCTGGCCGGGGTCACGATCCCGTCCGAGCGCGGCCTCGCGGGTCATTCCGATGCCGACCTGGTCAGCCACGCGGTCACCGACGCGCTGCTCGGCGCCGCGGGCATGGAGGACATCGGCCACCTGTTCCCGTCCGACGACCCGGCGCTTCTGGGAGCGTCCAGCATCGATCTGCTACGCCAGGCATGGGAGCGCATCCGCGCCCGCGGGTGGACGCTCGTGAATGTCGACGCGGTCGTCATCATGCAGGCCCCCCGCATCGCCCCTCACCGCGACGCGATGCGCGAGGCGCTGGCCGAGGCGCTCGGCGCCGACATGGCCCGGGTCACGGTGCGGGCGTCGACCACCGACCATCTCGGCTTCACCGGGCGCGGCGAGGGGGCCGCCTGTCAGGCCGTCGCGCTGCTTCGGAGCGACGCATGACCCCGGCGGTGGTCTCGTTCGACCTCGACGAGACCCTGTGGGCGTTCATGCCGATGATGGACGGTGCGCTCGGTGGCATGATCGCCGCGCTCGAGCGGCGCCGGCCCGAGCTGGCCGGGCGCATCACCGTGGACGATCTGCACGAGCATCGCCGCCTCGTCGGCGAGGAGCGCGACGGCACCTACCGTGAGCTGCGGCTGGAGTCGTTTCGGCGCGTGCTCGAGCGGGACGGCGTGGACGACCCGGACCTGCCTGGGTGGATGGTCGAGGTGTGGATGGCCGAGCGCACCACGGCGGTGCGGCTGCATGACGACGTCGAGCCCGAGCTCGACGGGCTGGCCGCCGACGGCCATGTGCTCGGCGCGATCACAAACGGCAACTTCCCCCTCGCCCAGCTGGACGTGGCGGGGCGGTTCGCGTTCATCGTCCACGCCGAGGAGCTCGGCGAGATGAAGCCGGCGGCCGCGCCGTTTCAGCGTGCGGTTGAGCTCTGCGGCGGCGACCCGCAGCGGTGGGTGCACGTGGGCGACGGGCTCGACACCGACGTCGCCGGCGCGCAGGCCTGCGGCATGAAGGCGGTGTGGATCAACCGCGCCGGCATCCCGCTTCCCGAAGGATTTGCCCCCGACGCCGAGCTCCCCTCACTCGCAGGCTTGCGTAGCCTCATCCCGCACCTGTTGCCTGAATAACCGGTGCCAGGCACTCAATATTCACCCGCCCGGCAGCTGGGCGTGGCCGTCGCGCACCTCGGCCAGGCCGTCGCGCACGAGCGAGATGAGCGCCTCCGCGTCGGCCTCGGCGTCAGGCAGCGAGCCGGCATCGGTGATCGCCCGCAGC
>DATCPV010000499.1:0-7721 GCA_036569885.1 Gaiellales bacterium
GCTGGATACCGGACACCACCCCGGACTCGTCGCTGCCGGGAACGGGTCCGCCCTGGGTGACGTAGATCGCGCCGTCGGAGCCGAGCACCGCTCCCCACGGAGACCCGCCCGTGTAGGCGTAGGTGTCGAGCGCGCCGTCCTTCCAGCTGCGCAGCTCGCCAGTGTTCCCGTCGCAGAACACGATCGCCCCGTCGGGCATGACGACGGGGCCTTCGGGGAACCCCAGGTTCGAGGCGAGCAGCGTTCCATCCACGGCAGAGTCCTTTCGGTGAGGGCTCCTGGATGCTCTCACACGAGACTCTGGGAGATGATGTGATGACCCGAATGGAGGGAGCAGTGTGAGAAGTGCCATCGTGACCGGCGCATCGTCGGGTATCGGCCGCGCGATCGCGATCCGGCTTGCGGCCGACGGCTTCGACGTGGTGGCGGCCGACATCCGCCGCGACCCGATCACGGGCGGCGAGGCAACGGCCGCAGTGATTGCGGCGGCGGGCGGGAGCGCGGTTCACGTCGACGCCGACGTCGCCGAGCCGGCCGCCTGCGACCGGCTGGTCGCGGCGGCCGTCGAGCGCACCGGCGCGCTGGACGTGCTGGTCAACAACGCGGCGATCGCCGGCCGGCACTCGAAGCCGCTCGTCGACACCGACGATTCCGACTGGGACGCGATCATGGCCGTGAACCTGCGCGGGCCGTTCCTGCTGTGCCGCGCTGCCGTCCGCCAGATGCTCGGCCAGCCGCTCCGCGACGAGGTGCGCGGCCGGATCGTGAACATCACCTCGCAGCACGGCATGGTCGGTTCCCCCGGGCACTTCTCCTACAGCGTCAGCAAGGGCGGGCTGCTGCAGATGACGCGCCAGATCGCGGTCGAGCACGGCGTCGACGGCGTGCTCTGCAACTCGGTCTCGCCCGGCAAGATCGTGACGGGCGCGCCCGGCGACCTGAGCGCCGACGACGCCGGCCTGGCCTACGTGCGCTCGCGGACGCCGTTCTCGCGCCTCGGCCGCCCCGAGGACGTGTCCGCCGCCGTGGCGTTCCTCGCGGGCGAGGCCAGCTACGTGAGTGGCACCAACCTCATGGTGGACGGCGGCTGGACCGCGTACTAACCGGGCTCGTACGTGACCCGCTCGTCGATCTCGCGGAAGAGTGGCATCCCCATCGGCTGGGCCATCTCCTCGGCCAGGTGCGCGACCAGGCCCGCCGTGCGGGCGAGCAGGGCGAAGCCGCGCACGATCGCCGGCGCGAACCCCAGGTCTGCGAGCGCCGCCCCGCCCGCACCGGCGCCGTTGATCGGCAGCGCGCGGCCCGACTGGATCGTGCTCGCCGCGGCGACCATTTCGAGCGCGCGCAGGTTCGGGCCGAGCAGCCCGGCCTCCGCGGCGATCGCGTAGATCCGCGGCGTGCGCGGGTCCTCGACCTTGTGGATCGGGTGGCCGAGCCCCGGGATGCGGCCGCCCTCGGCCCGCCGGGAGGCGACGGCGGCATCGGCCGCGGCGCGCAGGTCGGCGTCCCCGCCACCGCCACTTGCGGCGACGATCTGCTCGAGGAAGACCGCCGCATCCTCGACGACGCCCAGGAACACCGAGCCGGCGCCCAGCAGTCCCGCGGCGACCGCTCCCTGGAGCGACTCCGGCGCGCCGGTATAGGTCAGCCGCGCGGCGAGCACCGTCGGCGTGAGGCCGTGATCAGCCAGCGAGACCAGAACGGCGTCGAGCAGCCGTGCCTGTCCCGGCGTGGGCGGCGCGCCCTGCACGAGCAGGAAGGACAGCTCGGTGAAGGTCATGCTCCCCATCAGCTCGCCGGCCAGGTCGCGTCCGCGGATCGTGATCGAGTCGGCCGTGGTGGCGCCGATCCCGGTGCGAAGCCAGTCGCTCGTGCTCATGTCGTCCTTTCGGTGGCGGCCGTGGATGCCCGCGGCGAATCGAAGTCGATCTCGGCCGCCGAGCGCTCGTTCGGCAGCTCGTGCTTCGCCACGCGCCCGGTCGGCGTGTGCGGGAGCTCGGCGATCGCCTCCATGTAGCGGGGCACCTTGAACGGTGCGAGCAGGGCGGCCGCGTGCGACCGGATCGCGGTCAGATCGGCATTCGGGGCGGTGACCAGGAAGGCCTTGATCTCCTCCTCCGACAGCTCCGACGGCACACCGACCACCGCCACCTCGAAGACGTCGGGGTGGCCGGCCAGCGCCTCCTCGATCTCGACCGGCGCGACGTTCTCGCCGCGCCGCCGGATCACCTCCTTGACCCGCCCGACAAAGGTGTACGTGCCGGCCGCGTCGGCCGTCACCAGGTCGCCCGTGCGCAGCCAGCCGTCGGCCGAGAGCACGCTGGCGGTCTCCTCGGGCATGCCCCAGTATCCCCTCATCACGGCGGGGTTTCGCAGCTCGAGCTCACCCACCTCGCCGATGCTCGCCGGCTGGCCCTCGTGCATCACGCGGCCCTCGTTGATGACCGCGAGCGTGGGGTGCTGGCGGATGCTGCCGAGCGTTCCGAACGGGCGGGTGCCGCGCGCCCAGATCGTGCCGTACGGCGTCTCCGACATGGCATAGCCGCACACGATGCGGAGGCCGAAGCGGGCCTCGATCTCGAGCTGGCGCTGCTCCGGGGGCGCCGGGCCCGTATAGCACAGCCGCAGCGGGTTGTCCGCGTCGTCCGGCCGCTCGGGCTGACGCATCAGGATCTCGAGCATCGCCCCGATCGCGTTGAACTCCGTCGCCCCGTGCCGCCGCGCGGAGTCGATGAACCCGCTCGCCGAGAAGGCGGGCAGGAGCGCGAGGCTCGCCCGCGCGCCGACCGAGCCCAGCATCGAGTAGGCGGGGGCGTTGATGTGGAAGAGCGGCAGCGATGTCATGAGGCGATCCTCGGGCCGAAGCTCCATCCACCAGGGGAAGCCCTCGCCCGCCATCACGTACGCCCGGTGGGTCTGGGTGACGAGCTTCGACCGGCCGGTCGTCCCCGAGGTCGGGATCAGCACCGCCGGGTCGTCGGGGCCGGCCGGGCCGGTGCCCTCAGCCACCGGCGCCGAGTCATACAGGCGGGCGACGTCCACCACCTCGCCGGCGCCCCATCCGCGCGCCGCCGCCATCACATCGCGCAGACCGGGGTCGGTCACCACCAGCCGCGGCTCCACCTGGCCGATCAGTCCCGCCAGCTCGGCAGGCGCGCTGCGCGGGTTCGCGGTGACGAGGATCGCGCCCGTGTACGCGGCGCCGAGCCACGTGAACAGGTAGTCCGGAGTGCTGCGCATCGTCGCGAGCACCAGGTCGCCATGGCCGGAGCCGAGATCGCCGAGCGCCGCCGCCGCCCGCCCGACCCGCGCACGCGCCTGGGCATAGGTGAACGACTCCTCGCCGGCCACGAGCCACACCTTGTCGGGCACCTCCGCAACAGCCGCGTCGAAGAACTCCGGGATCGTGTTCGGCATCGCCGCCGATCATCGCGGGTAGGCCCGGCCCGGCGCAACCGGTCACGTACACTCGCACGATGACCGAGACCCCCTTCGCCGACGCCGTCGCCGCCTACCTGCGCGACATTCCGCTCCCCCTCTCGACGCCCGGCCACAAGCGCAACCCGGCGCTCGTCGGCGACACCTCGCTGCTGCTCTCCGACGTGCCCTTTCATGGCGGCGCCGAGACCCTGCGCAACGAGACGGGGATCCTCGAGCGGGCTCAGGAGCTCGCGGCGGCGGCGTGGGGTGCCGACATGTGCCGGTTCACGCACAACGGCTCCACGCACCCCAATCAAGCGCTGTGCCTGGCCACGACCACACCGGGCGAGCCCGTGCTCGTCCACCGCACCTGCCACAAGTCGGTGTACGCCGGCCTGATCCTGGCCGGAGCGCGGCCCGTGTGGCTCTCGCCGGATGTCTCGGAAGACCTCGGCATCCCGCTGGGCACTCCGGCGGCCCGGGTCGCTGAGGCGCTCGACGCCGAGCCGCGCATCCGCACGACGATCCTCACCGAGCCCTCCTACATCGGCGTCCTCTCCGACATCCCGGCGATCGCGGCCGTCTGCCACGAGCGCGGCGTCGCCCTCGTCTGCGACCACGCCTGGGCGGCCCACTTCGGCTTCGGCATCTCTGTGCCGCCCAATGCGCTCACAATGGGCGCCGACGCGATCGCGCTCAGCACGCACAAGACGCTCCCATCGCTGACGCCGGGTGCGCTGCTCCTGGCCCGCCGCAGCGGGCACATCGATCTCGAGCATCTCTCGGCCGCGTTCGACCTGCTGCTCACGACGAGCCCGTCGGCCACGATCTACGCCAGCATCGATGCCTGCCGGGCGCGGATGCAGGCCGACGGAGAGTCCCTGCTCGCCGCCGCGTGTGAGCTCGCCGAGCGGGCGCGGGCGGGCATCGAGGCCATCCCGGGCCTGCGGGTGCTGCGCGACTCCGACGTCCTCGGGCACGGGTCGGTGATGACCCGCGATCCGCTGAAGCTGGTCGTCGACGTGTCCGGCGCGGAGGCCGACGGCATCGCCCTCGACCACGCCCTGCGCGCCCGCGGTGTCCAGGTCGAAGGGGCCGACCGGCGCCTGATCGTGCCTCACATCACGGTGGGCGACGATGCCGCCCGGATCGACGCGTTCCTGCCGATCCTGCGAAGCGCGGTCGACGAGATCCGCGGCGAGGCGCCCGGCCTGCCGCCCGTCTCAACCTCGTGGCAATCCCAGGCCGAGCAGGCGATGACCCCCCGCGAGGCGTTCTACGCCCGCTCCGAGGTCGTCTCCGCCGACCGCGTCGCAGGCCGCGTGGCCGCCGAGTTCGCGGTGCCCTATCCGCCCGGCATCCCGGCACTGGCGCCGGGCGAGGTGATCGGCGAGGAGCTGTGGCAGCGGCTGCGCACCGAGGCGGCAGAGGGCGCCCGGATCGCGTTTGCGTCCGACCCACAGCTTCAGACGTTCAGGGTTGTGGCCGCCGGCTGAGTCCCGGCCGGCGGTTCGGCGCCTGCCTGGAGGAGCACGCCCACGACGACGATGGCGCCGCCGATCAGGGTTGCCGTCGACGGCCGCTCCGAGACCGCCATCCACACCCAGAGCGGGCCGAGGACGACTTCGAGCAGCGTGATCGTGGCGATCTCGGCGGCCGGGATCAGCCGCGCGCCGATGCTGAGCAGCGCCAGGCCGAGTCCGATCTGACCCGCGCCGAGCAGGATCAGCAGCACCAGGTTGCGCCCATCCACCGAGCCCGGGTGGGCGAACGGGAGTGCAAACACCAGGATCAGCACCTGGGCCAGGCAGGTGGCCGGCGCCATCGAGATGTGCCGGTGGCTGCGCGTGATGATGATGCTGACCGCGAACGAGAGCGCCATCAGCACCGAGAGCAGGTTGACGAGGCCGCCCCCACCGGGCGCGCCGACCATCACCCCGACACCGGCGAGCGCCACGAGCATCGCCACCCAGGCCCGCGTCGAGACCGCCTCGCCGAGGATGATCCGTCCCAGAAGCGCCGCCAGAATCGGCGAGGACGCCTGCAGGAAGAGGACGTGCGCGACGGTCGTGTAGTTGAGGGCGACGATGAACGACGCCGACGCGATGGCGGTGGACACGCCCACACCGAGCATGGCCCAGCCGCTGCGGCGCACCGACACGACCAGCTCGCGCCGGTGTCCGGCGAGCACGAACACCGCCAGCGCGAGGAAGGCGAAGAACGCGCGGCCGGCGACCTGCGTGCCGAGCCCGATGTGCATCTCGCGCTGCAGCACGCCGGCTGTCGACCAGGCCAGGGCGGCCAGCGCCACGAACAGCTGCCCGCGCCGGTGCTGCGATCGCGCCATGCCGTCGATCGCAACTGAGCTCGCCACGCGTGTAGTCAACCAGATGAGGCGCCGCTACCGGTGCGCCAAAAGGGGTCTGACCCCGTTTGGCGCGGTGCTAGGCGGCCAGGTCGGCGACGGCCTGGTTGCCTTCGACAACCACGGCCAGGAGCGCGGCGGTGCAGATGGGGTCAAAGGCGGTGCCCGTCTCCTTCACGATCAGCTCGAGCGCCCGATCCCGCGACCACGCTTCGCGGTACGGGCGCGGGCTTGTGAGCGCGTCGAAGACGTCACAGATCGAGAGGATGCGGGCCTCGACCGGGATGTGCTCGCCGGCAACGCCGTTTGGATACCCGTGTCCGTCCAGGCGCTCGTGGTGGGCGAGGACGATCGGAATCTCCTCCTCGAAGCCGCCCAGGTGGGCGAGCAGATCGGTGCCGGCGAGGGGATGGGTCTGGATCGTGTGGTACTCATCGTCGGTCAGGGGGCCGGGCTTCGTCAGGATGGCCCCGGGAACCTGCAGCTTGCCGATGTCGTGCAGCAGGCCGGCCACCGCGAGCCGGCGCAGGACGTCGGTGGGCAGGTCGAGGTGCTCGCCGATCTCGACGGCGAGCTGGGCGACCCTCCGTGAGTGAATCAGGGTCGTGGGGTCGTGGTCGTGCAGCGAGTCGGTCAGCGACTTGACGTATCCGCCCAGCAGCGCCGACTCGTCGGCGAGCAGGTCCTGCGCCCGCGTCTGGCGGGGGAGCACGAGCGTCGGCCTCCGCAGCGTGAGGTCGCGCGAGACGGCCGATGCCACCGTCAGGAATCCACATGCCTCCAGTGCGCGACCGCCCCAGAAGAGCCACGACCACACGGGCGCGAGCAGGTACACGGGGATCGACGTGCCCAGCCACACGAGCCCGACGGCGACCATTGCGTCGGTGATCCGCCGGGTGAGCTGATAGGTGTGCCACGTGCGCCGGGCCAGCCACGCGTAGACGAAGCAGGCGGGCGCGAGCAGCACGTACGACCAGGGGGTCACGCTGACGGGAATGAGCGGTACCAGCTCGGGATGGGAGATGCCGATCACGCCCAGCATCACCACGACGAGGAGGGCCGCACCCGCCGAGCGGGCGATCAACGTTGGCGCGGCCACCCGGCGCGCGGGCAGCATGAGTGCGATCGCGAACACGATGCCGCCGGCCGGAACGGCGAGCGCTCCGGCAAGGCCGACGGTCGCGTTGCGCCCGTACTCGCCCAGGATGAAGTCGGGCGTGGCCAGCGCGTGGATCAGGAGCAGCCCCGCCATGACCAGGAAGCCGACGCCGACCAGGCCGGCCCGCACGTCGTTCTCGC
Source organism: Gaiellales bacterium (assembly GCA_036569885.1). Taxonomy (GTDB): domain Bacteria; phylum Actinomycetota; class Thermoleophilia; order Gaiellales; family JAICJC01; genus JAICJC01. Next base: position 7,085 of record DATCPV010000499.1, read on the forward strand.
GCCTGGCGACGTACACCATCAGCATCGCCGCGACCACGGCGGCCAGGGCTGCGCCACCGACCGTGACGACGTGCGTGGGCGGTGAGGTGAAGCCACCGGAGATGTCCAGAACATGGAGGCGCACGAGCGCGAACAGCGCCGCCGGCACGAACGCGAGCAGGGCAAGACCACTGCGAAGAATTTGGCGAGCGTTCACACCCCGGGTAATCGGGTGTCAGTAGTCAATATTAAGGCGGCCGGCGGCTCTCAGAGCGCGGCGGCGCGCACATCCCGGGGGAGACCGGCCCGCGCGTAGTCGGAGCTGCCGGATTCCAGCAGCTCCCGCGCCCCCGCAAGCATCGCTCCATACGCGGCGCTTGCGAGCAGTGAGCCGGTCGAGACGCGGCGCACACCCAGCTCCCCCAGCTGCGCCACGTTCGGCGCGTCGGGCAGCGCGAGCACGTTCACCGGGGCGTCGACGGCGGCCACCACCGCGGCGATGTCGGCCGGGTCGGTCAGCCCGGGCGCGTACAGCACATCCGCTCCTGCAGCGCGGTAGGCCACGAGCCGCGCGATCGTGTCGTCGAGCTCGCCGCCCCGGTAGAGGTGGTTCTCGGCCCGCGCGGTCAGCACCATCGCATCGCCCTTGTGAGCCGCC
>DATCPV010000500.1:0-6537 GCA_036569885.1 Gaiellales bacterium
GCCATCGGCCTATGGTACGGCGCCGGCCGGACGCGGCGCAGGCCTACAGGAGGCCGAGGCGGTCGGGCGGCCAGTAGATCAGGAACGCCTCGCCGATGATGTTTCGGCGCGGCAACGGGCCCCAGTAGCGGCTGTCGAGCGAGTCGCTGCGGTTGTCGCCCATGACGAAGTAGTCGTTCTTCGGCACCGTGTACGGACCGTATGTGGGCGCACCGGTCGCCCCCTCCGTGTAGGACTCGCGCAGCGACCGACAGTTCTGGCCGGCGGGCTTGCACACGGACACGATGCCGCGGGCGATCGTGAGCGTCTCGCCGGGCAGGCCGATCACGCGCTTGATGTAGGTGACGCTCGCCTCGGTGGTCGCGCCGCGCTGGGCGACGTCGCCGTGTCCGGGCGGGTGGAAGACGATGATGTCGCCGCGGTGCGGGCCGTGGAACCGGTAGACGAGCCGGTTGACGAGCACCCGGTCGCCCACGTTCAGGGTCGGCTCCATCGACCCGGTCGGGATCCGGTACGGCTTGACCACCCAGGCCTGGACGACATACGCCAGCCCGAAGGCCACCGCCAGGATGATGACCAGCTCGATGAACGGGTTGGCCGCGGAGCGCTTACGGGGCGGTGGTGCGGGCGGAGCGGGCTCCGACGCAGCCGGCTCACCCAACTCCGGATCGCCGGCGCCCGGGGCGGGCGGCTCGGACGGTCGAGGCTCGACGTCCGCCATGTCTTCGGTCAGCGCGACTTCTCGCGCACGCGCGCGGCCTTGCCGACCTTGCCCCGCAGGTAGTACAGCTTGGCCCGGTGGACATCCCCCACGCTCATGACCTCGAGCTTGTCGATCTTCGGAGAATGCAGGGGAAACGTCCGCTCGACGCCGATCCCGAAGGACTGCTTGCGGACCGTGAACGTCTCGCGCACGCCGGCGCCCTGGCGCTTGATGCACACACCTTCGAACACCTGGATGCGCTGGCGCTGGCCCTCGATCACCTTGAAGTGGACGCGCAGGGTGTCCCCGGCTTTGAAGCGGGGCACTTCACGCGCCTGGCGGCGCTCGATATCGGAGATGATGCTCATCAGGAGAAAAGGCGGGGCGGCCGCATAATGCTAGCCACCCCGGACAAGGCTCACAAGTCGCTGCCGTCCTGGGCCTCGCCGCGACGCTGCGACGCGGCCCGGCGGAAGCGCTCGACCTCACCGTGGTTGCCCGAGCGCAACACGTCGGGCACCGGCCAGCCGCGGAAGCGCTCCGGGCGGGTGTAGTGGGGATACTCGGGCCGGCCGCCGAGCGCCTCGGAGTAGGAATCGTGCTCGTGGCTCTCGCGCCGGCCGAGCGCCTCGGGCAGCTTGCGGGTGACGGCATCGATCACGGCCATCGCCGCCACCTCGCCTCCGGAGAGGATGTAGCGGCCAACGGACAGCTCGTCGTTTGCGAGGTGCTCGTGGACGCGCTGGTCGAAGCCCTCGTAGCGGCCGCACAGGAGGGTCAGCCGCTCGAGTCCGGCCAGCTCGGTCACGACGGCATCCGTCAGCACCCGGCCGACCGGCGTCAGCACCGCCACCCGCCGCTGCTCGAGGACGCGCTCGATGGGCTCGGCGTACGTCGCCTCGAGCGCCGCACAGACGACATCGACCCGGATCACCATGCCGGCTCCGCCGCCGTAGGGAGCGTCGTCGACCTGGCGGTGCTCGCCCGGTGCGTGGTCGCGGAGGTCAAACGTGCGCAGCCGCAGCGACCCCGCCTCGACGGCGTTTCGGACGGGGCGAGACTCGCGCAGCCACTCGAGGTAGCCGGGGAAGAGCGTGAAGACGTCGATCTCGAGCGTCACAGGAAGTCGCCCCGGATCGCGATCCGGCGGGCGGGCACGTCGATGGCCTCGATGACGTCGGCGGCAAACGGGACGAGCATCGGCTCCTCCTCGCCGCGGCTGACCTCGAGCACGTCGTTCGCCGGGTAGCTGAGCACGTCGGCGACCGTCCCGAGCTCGTGCTCGCCTGAGAAGACACGGCACCCGATCAGGTCGACGTGCAGGTACTCGTCGGGATCGGGCTCGGGCAGCGCCGCCGCCTGCACCTCGACGTTGCGGCCGCGCAGCTCCTCGACCGCGGTGCGGTCGGCGGCGATGTCGAAGCGGACGATCGGATGGGAGTCCGTGCCGCGGCGCTCGACGATCGCCGCCGGCCTGCCGCCCACCGTTACCTCGAGGCCGGGACGCAGGGGCACGGCTCCGCCGTGGCCCTCGACATAGACGGCGCCGTCCAGCCCGTGCGGGCGGCCGACGCGGCCGACCACGATCCTGGGCGGCCGCCAGGGGGTGTCAGTCGGCGACTTCGACATGCACGCGCCGACCGCTCTGCACCGCCGACGCCTTCACCACCGTGCGCAGCGCGCGGGCGATGCGGCCCTGCTTGCCGATCACCTTGCCGACGTCGTCCGCCGCAACATGCAGCTCGAGCACCAGCTCCCCCGATGACCCCTCGTGCCGCTCCACGCGGACATCGTCAGGATGGTCGACCAGGTGCCGCGCGAGATAGGTGAGCAGATCCTCCACGCCTACACGCCGGCGATCTGCAACAGCTTTCGCACGGTGTCGGTGGGCTGGGCCCCGTTCGCCAGCCAGGCACGGGCGCGGTCGGTGTCGATCTCGACCAGCGACGGCTCCATCTGCGGGTTGTAGCGGCCGATCTCCTCGAGGGTGCGCCCATCTCTGGGGACGCGCGCATCCGCCACCACGACCCGGTAGATCGGATTCTTCTTTGATCCATGCCGCGCGAGGCGGATCTTGACTGCCACGAAGGCCCTCCGTTTGATGACGGGTGCGGGACGAGCGCAGTGTAGCGACCGTCGCGACCGGCGTGTGCCCCGGAAAGCGCGACGGCCGCCCCAGAGGGCGGCCGCCTGCGTTACCAGGGTGGTGCGTCAAAGACGCCTGCCGGCCGAATCCCCCGAACTATCCGCCGGATCCACCCTTCTTTCCACACTTGTTGGAGGCTCCACCAAACAACTGCCTCACCCTGTACTACCAGCGTGGGGCCGGCTTCCTTACAGGGGTGGTGGTCGAAACAGTGCCGGACGGCACTCTCACTGGAGAGCGGTGAGCTGAGGCTCGTGTGGGTCGAGGCGCCGGGCATGGGTGAGCGCGTTCTGCCGGGCCGTGCCCGTGCTGGCGCGGGCGAGGTCGTACCAGGCCACCCAGCTTCGCGGCTCACGTGCGATCGCGGCCTCGAATGCGGTGCGTGCCTCGGCGTTGCGGCCCTCGCCGAGCAGGGCGGCGCCGAGCGCGACGCGGGCGTCGGCCGACCACGGCTCCCAGGTAACCGCGGTGCGCGCATCTCCCTCGGCGGCGACCCAGTGGCCGGCCGAGGCGGCGCGCTGGCTGGCCGCCGTGGCCGCGTTGCCGCGCAGACCGACCAACGCGCACACCGCGAGGACCGCGAGTGCGGCGAGAATGCCGGCCCGGACGCCGCGGGCGGAGAACTGGAGGGGCCGCATCCCGGGTGGCGCGCTCGTCAGCAAGCCGACCGCGCACGTGAGGGCGGTCAGGGTGATCGCGGTCATCTGCCAGTCCCAATCGGCCCCGGCGTGCAGGAGGTAGGCGGCAAAGCCGCCGAAGGCGACCGGTACGAGCGCATCTTGGCCGCGGGCACGAATGCCGGCGACCAGGGGCGCCGCCAGCCCGGCGATCAGCAGGAGCAGCCCCACCGGCCCGAGATCGGCCAGCGTCTCGAGGTACAGGTTGTGCGCGTTTCTGACCTGGAGGCCGGTCTTGCGGTGCTGGAGGTAGTACTGCTCGTACGTCCCGGCACCCGAGCCCAGCGCCTCGTGGCTCTTCACGTCAGCCCAGGCGATCCGCCACAGCTGCGCGCGGGCGTTGCCCGAGAGGCTGAACAGGCGCAGGTTGAGGTTCTTGCCCACATGCCCCGCCTTGCCGTTGAACCCGCCCGGCGGCGGCTCGTTGAACCGGTTGTAGGTGTCCGTCGCGATCGCGATCGGGGAGCCGAACCGCACGATGGCGAAGAGCACGATGAGCACGATGGCCGTCAGCGTGGCGATGTGGCCGAAGCGGGTGACGGCGGCCGAGGGCACGAAGCGCTGCTCCAGGATGTGAAGCCCGCAGACGATCACCGTCAGACCGACCATGCTGATGAGGATCACGAGGGCGAGCTGGTGGCCCTCGGACGCCGCCGGGCCGACCAGCGACGCGGCATGGGTCAGGGCCGGCGAGGTAGCGGCCACGAGCACGTCGAGCACCAAGAGCGGCGCGGCGGCAATGACGGTCGCGAGCAGGAACCAGCGCCTGCGGTCAACGGCGATCGCGGCGGCCAGCCCGAACGCAAAGGCGATCCAGGCGCCGCGGCTGTAGGTGAAGTAGAGCGTGGAGACCATCACGGGCAGCGTCGCGATGGCGATGATCCGCCCGGGCACCGTGCGCGCATGGGCGGCCAGGCCGAGAGCGATGATTGCGCCCATCGCCGCCAGGATGCCGAGCCCGTTCCAGTAGCCGACGGGCTCCGCCAGCCGGCCGGTGTCGGCGATTCCGCCCACGGCATGGACGCTCGGGAAGAGCCGCCCCACCAGGCCGTAGGCCGAGGCGACGGCCACTGCGCAGAGTGCGCCGGCGAGCAGGCTACCGATCGCGCCGCGGCGGGACACGAGCAGGAGCGCCAAGAGGCCCGCGACGTACACCAGCGTGCGCTCGGCCTCGAGCACGGCGGAGGTGGTGTCGCCGGACCACGTGGCCGAGATCAGCATCCACACCGTCAGCAGGCCGAACGCCGAGACGGTCACGACCTCGGCGACGCTCGTCTCGACCTCCTGGCGCACGAGCACGGCGATCGCCGCGGCCCACAGCAGGGCGGCGGCGCTCCAGCCCCACGCGGGCGGGAAGTACCCACCGTTGCCGGCGGCCAGCGGCGTCAGCACGGCCGCGGCCAGGAGGCCGGGTGCGGCCTGGCCGAACGAGAGCCGCCGCAGCGAGACCGCCAGGCCGGCAGGGGTCAGGTTCTCAGTAAGCAGGGCTCGCCTCCTCCGGGGCAGAGGCGCCATCGGGCTCCTGGCGCTCGAGCACGTCGCGCAGCCGTCGCAGCGCCCTGTGCAGGGCGACCTCGACGCCGTTGGTACTCGTCTGCATCACCTCGGCGATCTGGGCGGCCTTCATGTCGGCGCCGTAGCGCATTGCCAGAAGTTCGCGGTCGTGGTCGGACAGGTGCTCGAGCGCCGCGGTCAGGGTCAGCCGCTCGACCGAGTCGCGCTCGAGCTCTCCGGGTGCGGGTGTGTCAGGCATATCGGTGACGGTCGGGACCCGGTTGAGCGCGCGATCGGCAAGCGTGCTGCGGGCGATCCCGATCAGCCACTGAAGCGGCGTGCCCTTCGACTGGTCGTAGCTCGCGCGGTAGCGCAGCGCGCGCTCGAAGACCTCGCCGGTCACGTCGTCGGCGTCGGGCCCAGCGCCGATCCGGTAGGCGCCGAACGAGTACACGCTTCGGATCAGGGGCTGAGGGTTCGCCAGGGGATCACGGCCGTGCCTCACCTCACAAGCGTACGGCCTGGAGCCGGGAGCTTAAACCCGCGGTGGCGGGCTGCCCAGATCACCGCATCATGCCCGGGATCTGGGGCATTTTGCCCTTGCCCATCTGCTTCATCATCTTCTGCATCTGCTTGAACTGCCCGAGCAGCTGGTTGACCTGCTGGACGTTCGTGCCGCTGCCGGAGGCGATGCGGCGACGGCGGCTGCCGTCGATCAGCCGAGGGTTGCGGCGCTCCGACGGCGTCATCGAGAGGATGATCGCCTCGACCCGGTCGATCTGGCGCTCGTCGACCTTCATGTTCTTGATTTGGCGGCCGACGCCGGGGAGCATCCCGAGGAGCCCGGCCATGCCCTGGCCTGCGGTCATCTTGCGCACCTGGCGCAGCTGCCCTAGGAAGTCCTCGAGCGTGAACTCGGATTTGCGCAGTTTCGCCTCCATCGCGCGGGCGTCGTCCTCGGTGACGTGCTCCTGCGCGCGCTCGATCAGCGACATGACGTCGCCCATCCCGAGGATGCGAGAGGCCATCCGGTCGGGGTGGAACGCCTCGAGCTGGTCGAGCTTCTCCCCCACCGAGACGTACTTGATCGGCTTGCCGGTGATCGCCCGCACCGCCAGGGCGGCGCCGCCGCGGGCGTCCCCGTCGAGCTTGGTCAGGATGACGCCGTCGTAATCCACCGCCTCGGCGAACGCCTGCGCGACGTTCACGGCGTCCTGGCCCGTCATCGAGTCCAGCACGAGCAGGACGTTGTGGGGCTTCACGCGCTGCTTCACTCGCACGAGCTCGTCCATCAGCTCCTGGTCGACGTGCAGGCGGCCGGCGGTGTCGACGATGACGACATCGCGACCCTGCGCCCGAGCCTGCTCGACCCCCCACGCCGCGACCTCCACCGGATCGGCGTCGGTGCCCTGCTCGTACACCGGCACCTGTAGCGACTTGCCCAGCGTCTGCAGCTGCTGCACCGCCGCGGGCCGCTGCAGGTCGCAGGCGACCATGGCGGGCGCGCGCTTCTGCTT
>DATCPV010000501.1:0-2949 GCA_036569885.1 Gaiellales bacterium
GCCGCAGGCTGGTGGCCGGCACAACGTCGTGGAACGTGCTCGCGCCGACGTGCACATGCCGGCCGGCGGCGTCGGGGGGGCGCTCGCCGAAGCGCTGCCAGTGGCCGGGTGCGGGCTTGTAGGAGCCGACGTCCTCGGCCACGATCACATCGTCGAAGGCGGCGCCGAGCTTGGGCAGCGAGGACGCGATCAGGTCGCGGTCGCAGTTGGACAGGATCACCAGCCGCCAGCCCCGGTTGCGTGCCTCGGCCAGCGCCGCCGGCACCTCGGGGAACGCGGGCCATGTTGCCAGCGAGTCCGACATCGCGGTCGCGTCGCCCGGCTCGAGCTCCACCCCACGCTCGGACGCGAGCATGCCGGTGACCAGGTCGAGCACCTCGCGGTAGGTGCGGTAGCGCTCGGCCTGCACCTGCGGCTCGAGCTCGTGATAGCGCACCAGCAGGCGGTCGGCCTCGTCGTCGCCGAACAGGCCGGCCAGCGTGGCGCGGATCCCGCCGTCCCAGTCGATCAGCGTGCCGTAGCAGTCGAAGGTGGCCCAGCGCTCGGTGTCCATGACCGCGCCAAGATATACCGCCCGCTCGCGTCGCGTGCCAGCCAACCGTCGATTTCGAGCCGCGAGAGCAGGGCCGCCGCGCTGCCCGGGCCGAGTCCGGTCGCCGCGGCGATGTCGTCGGCGTAGGCGGGCCGTCCGCTCAGCCCCTCGAGCACCCGGCGGGCAGCCGGGTCGGCGGGCGGCGGAGGCGCGGCCGGTGCGTCGATGCCGAGCCAGACGGACAGGTCGGCCTCGTCCTCCACGAGCCCGGCGCCCGACTTGATGAGGCCGTTGGTGCCCGCAGATGCGGACGAGCCGGCGGCGCCCGGAACCGCGACCACGTCGCGACCGAGGTCAAGCGCGTGGTCGGCGGTGATCAGCGCGCCGCTCCGCACACGAGCCTCGACGATCACGACGGTCCGTGCCAGCGCGGCGATCAGCCTGTTTCGGGCCGGGAAGCGCCAGGGCGCCGGCGCCGTCCCGGGCGGGTACTCGGACACCGCCAGCCCGTGTTCGAGGATGCGGGCGTACAACCCACGGTGGCTGCGGGGATAGGCGATGTCGGTGCCACAGCCGAGCACCGCGACCGTGACGCCCCCGGCGTCGAGCGCGCCGGCGTGGGCGGCGCCGTCGATTCCGAGCGCCATGCCGCTGACGACCGCCACCCCCGCCCCCGCCGCGAAACCGCCCAGTCGCCGCGCGAGCCGAAGGCCGGTGTCACTCGACCGGCGCGCGCCGACGATCGCGACGGCCGGCCGATCGGCCGCGAGCGGGAGCGCACCGCGCAGGAACACCGCCAGGGGCGGGTCGTGGAGGTCGTGCAGGCCCGCGGGATATCCCTGGTCGAACACGGTGACACACGAGGTGCCGGAGCCGGCCAATTCCAGCCGGTAGGCGTCGATATCGGCCGTCCGCGCGCGCCGCAACTCGTCGCGCAGCCTCTCGGGGGCACCGAGCCGGTCGAGGCGCCTCGCGGAGGCCCGAAGGAGCGCCTCGGGACCGCCGGCACGGCGGCTGAGCGCGGAGGGCTCGACCCCGGCCCGGGCGGCCGCGATCACCACCCGCATCACCGCCTCGGCGCTCATGGCCCCGTGCCCCGAAACGACAGCGCCTCGGCCATGTGGTCGCCGGTGACCGACTCGGCCCCCTCGAGCGCCGCGATGGTGACCGCCACGCGCCGGGCGCGATCGGCACCACGGCCGGACAGGAGCATCCGGTCGACGGCGCGGGCGAGGATGCCCACGGCGTCGGTCGCCACCGGCGGCGGCCGCTCGGCGAGGCGGCGTCCGGCCATGAGCACGCGCTCGGCCACCGCGGCGGTGGGCTCGCCGGCGGCGGCGTGGGCCTCGGCCCGGGGTGCCTCGACGCGCAGGTCGAAGCGGTCGAGCAGCGGCCCGCTCACCCGCGCGCGGTAGGCGTGCAGGCGCTGGGGCGTGCACGTGCACTCCCGCTCGGCGTCGCCGGCCAGGCCGCAGGGGCACGGGTTCATCGCCGCGACAACCATGCACCGCGCCGGCAGGCAGACGCTCCCGGCCGCGCGCGACACCAGCACCTCGCCGTCCTCGATTGGCATCCGCAACGCCTCGAGCGCCGTGCGGTTGAACTCGGGCAGCTCGTCCATGAAGAGCACGCCACGGTGGGCCAGCGTGCCGGAATGTCACCCGAGTTTGCGAGTTAGTGTTAACGGCCGTGCAGGAGGCCTCGGGACAGCTTGTCCTTCGCGAGATCGAAGATCGTGATATCGGCGTGCTCTTCCAGCACTCGACGGATCCCGACGCCATACGGATGGCCGCGTTCACTTCGCCGGAGTTCGATGATCGAACGAGCTTCGAGCGACGGTGGGCGCGGCTGAGGAGTGACGGCTCTAACACAAACAGGGTCGTCGAGATCGACGGTCGAGTTGTGGGTCACATTGCGAGCTTCGACTTGGAGGGTCACCGCGAGGTCACCTATTGGATCGGCCGTGAAGATTGGGGCCGCGGCATTGCCACGCGTGCCCTACAGGAGTTCTTGCAGGTGGAGGCAACCCGTCCGCTTTACGCTGGCGCCGCGAGCGACAACGCCGCGTCGATTCGTGTGTTGACGAAGTGCGGTTTTCGTATCGTGGGCGAGGGGCGCGGGTTCGCCTACGGGCGCAACGAGGAAACGGACGAGGTTGTACTCCGACTCGATGCATGACCCCAACTGCCTCGGCTGGGCGAGGGTGATCTCGCCCGGGCGCAGGCGGGCGTTGCCGACCAGGGCGGCGGGCTCGTCGTGGTGGGTGAAGATGTCCAGCTCGAGCGGCACCTCCTCAGCGGCGAACAGGTAGTGGCCGGCGGGCAGGTGGTGCTCGAGCAGCTTCCATTCGCGTGCGACGCGGCGGGCGAGGCGATCCCGGTCAGCGGCGAGCGCAGAGCCATCGGGCAGGGTGGTCA
>DATCPV010000502.1:0-1781 GCA_036569885.1 Gaiellales bacterium
CCGACCTTCCAGGTGATCGCGATCAACCTGGCCTACCTGGCCGGAGGCGTGATCGTGGTCGAGTACGTGTTCAACTACGCCGGCATCGGCGGTGCGCTCCAAAACGCCGTCTCGACGCGCGACCTGCCCGTGGTGCAGGCGCTGGCGATGTTGATCGCGGCCCTCTACGTGGTGCTGAACATGCTGGCTGACATCGCCACCATCCTGGTCACGCCTCGGCTGCGGACGCGGCTGTGACGCTCGCCAGCGCGGTCACGCCCGAGCCCGAAGCGGTTGCAATCCGCGCCCCCGCGGGCGCCCTGTTTCGGAGCGCACTGCGGCTCTGGCGGACGCGGATCGGCCTCGTGCTCGTGGTGCTGCTCGTCCTCGTGGCGGCGGTCGGCCCGCTGTTTGCCCGGTATGGCCCCACGGCGTTCGTCGGCATCGCTCCCAACTCGCCGCCGGGCAGCAAGGCGCTCTTCGGCACCGACCATATCGGTCAGGACGTGTGGAGCCGGTTCCTGTGGGGCGGGCGCGAGATCCTGGTCATGGCGGCGCTCGCGACCGCCATTGGCCTGATCCTGGGCACCGCGGTCGGCCTGACGGCCGCGTATGCCAGAAACGTGCTCGACGACGTGCTCATGCGGACGATGGACGTGATCCTGGCCTTTCCCCAGATCATGCTCGCGCTGGTCGTGATCGCGACCGTCGGCCCCAAGGCGTGGCTGATGGTGGCTGCCGTCGGCCTCACGACCATGCCCCGTGTCGCCCGAGTCACCCGCGGCGCCGCCCAGCCGGTGGTCGAACGCGACTTCGTCGCCGCGGCCGAGGCGCTCGGGCTGCCGCGCGTGCGCATCCTCTTTCGTGAGGTGCTGCCGAACATCCTGAGCCCGCTCCTGGTCGAGGCGAACCTGCGCCTGACCTACTCGATCGGCCTGATCGCATCGCTTGCGTTCCTCGGCTTCACGCCCAACCCGAACGGCGCCGACTGGGGCCTGATGATCCAGGAGAACCAGATCGCTCTGGGTACCAACCAGCCCTGGGGCGTGGTGCTGCCGATGCTTGCGATCGCGCTTCTGACCGTCGGCACCGGCCTTGTCGGTGACGGTTTTGCCCGCGCCGCCGCCGGGATCGACCGGTCAAAGGGCGCCGAGTGAGCGTCACCGAGCCCGCAATCGTCGTCGAGGGCCTGAAGGTGGTCGTGCAGGGTACGGGCCACGACATCGTCGACGACGTCTCGTTCACGATCGCTCCGGGCGAGGTGCTCGGCCTTGTCGGCGAGTCCGGTTCGGGCAAGACGACCGCGGCGCTGGCGCTGCTCGGGCACACCCGCCGCGGGGCGGAGATCGCGGGTGGATCGGTGCGGGTCGGCGACTCCGACGTCCTGAAGCTGGGGCAGAACGACCGCCGGCGGCTGCGCGGGCGCGTGATCTCCTACGTCCCGCAGGATCCGGCTGCAGCGCTCAATCCCGCGCTTCGGATCGGCACACAGCTGATGGAGGCGCTCGAGGTGCACGGGGTCGGCGGGGGCGGCGGGGAGCGCCGAGAACGGGTCGCCGAGATGATGCGCGAGGTGGCGCTGCCCGACGGCCCCGCCTATCTGCGCAGGTATCCGCACGAGCTCTCCGGCGGCCAGCAGCAGCGCGTCGGTCTGGCCATGGCATTTGCCTGCCGTCCGCGCGTGATCGTCCTGGACGAGCCGACGACCGGCCTCGACGTGACCACCCAGGCGCACGTGCTGGACACGATCCGCGACCTGGCCGCCGCGCACCAGGCCGCAGCCCTGTACGTCAGCCACGATC
>DATCPV010000503.1:0-8325 GCA_036569885.1 Gaiellales bacterium
TTTTGGCGCACCGGAAACAACCCGGGACTGTCCCCGGTTACGGCGTTCTTGTGCGGGCGGCCGCGACGGCCAGGGCCAGGCGGCGGGCGCGCGTCTCGGGCCGCTTCGCGTCGAGCAGGGCCTTCACGTACTCCTTGCGGTGGGTGTAGGACATCGCGTCAAATGCGGCCCGGACGGCCGGGTCGGCGTCGAGGGCGGCGGCCAGGTCGGGCGGGATCTCGACCGTCCGGGGCGTGTCGTCGCGCTCGATCTCGATGGTGACGGTGTCGCCCACCGTCACACCACCGGCCTGAGAACGTGTGTCCCGGCGAAAGCCGACGCAGTGGGTGCCGTCACCCATCGGCATCGTCGAGCTGCGGAACGTGACCCCGTTGGTCGAGCCCGTCACCGGGATCCGCGCCCGGCCGCCCATCGCCGCGGCCACCTCGGCCGGCAGCACGACGGCCGGCAGATCACCGTCCTCTCCGGCACCCAAAACCGCGTCAAATCGGTGCCGGCTCATGCGCCGTCCACGATCACTGCTCGAGAGCGTACAACCGCCACTCGCCCGGCACCCCCTTGAGGCCGAACGTGCCGCGCTCTGCGAAGCGCAGGCCCGACCCTGCCACGAGGTCGCGGACCGTGCTCGACACGAGCACCTCGCCGGAGGCCGCCTCACCCGCGACGCGGGCACCGATGTGCACCGCGATGCCAAGAAGCTTGCCGTCGGCCACTTCGCATTCGCCCGTGTGCACGCCGGCGCGGATCTCGATCCCGAGCTCGGCGACGGCGGTGACGGCGGCGGCAGCGCACCGGATCGCCCGCGCGGGACCGTCGAACGACGCCAGGAACCCATCGCCCGCCGTGTCGATCTCGCGGCCACCGAAGCGATCGAGCTGCATGCGCACCCGGGCGTGATGCTGGTGGAGCAGGTCGCGCCAGCGCCGGTCACCGAGGTCGACCGCCGGCGCCGTCGAGCCGACGATGTCGGTGAAGACCACGGTCGCCAGCACACGGTCGGACTCGACCGGCCCGCGCACTCCCGTGAGGAACTCGCGGACCTCCGCCACGATCTCGTCGCCGCCGGAACCGAACGGGATGTGATCCTCGCCATCGAGCTCGACATATCGGGCCGCGGCGATATTCCGGGCGATGTAGCGGCCGTTCTCGATGTGACAGACCCGGTCGCCGCGGCGGTGCACGACCAGCGCCGGGACGTGAACGCTCGGCAGCACGTGCCGCACGTCGATGTCGAAGGCCATGCGCATGAAGGCCCTCGCCGCCCCGGGGCTCGCCGCATCGGTTATCGAGCGTGTCCATTGCTTGACCCCGGGATCGTCGGCTGCGCTGGGGATGAACATCTCGATCACCCGCGCGGCCCACTCCGGCCGACCCCACCGGTCGGGGAGGACGTCCATCGCGGCATCGAACTCCTCCCGGGTCGACTCGCCCCACGGCCACTCGGCGTCGGTCTCCTCCCGCACCTCCGCGCCGCAGAGCAGGAGCGCATGGGTGCGCTCGGGGTACGTCGCGGCGAACAGGATCGACATCGGGGCGCCCTCGGAGACGCCGAGCAGGGCCGCGCGCTCGCTGCCGGCGGCGTCCATCACCGCCCGCACGTCGTCCATCCGGTCCTCCAGCGTCCCCACGGCGACCCGGTCGGACATGCCCATGCCGCGCTTGTCGAACAGGATCACGCGTGAGAACGACGCCAGCTGCTCGCAGAAGCGGCGGAAGCCCGCGTACTCCCAGCCCACACGCAGGTGGGTGAGGATCCCCTGCACGAACACGAGGCCGATCGGGCCGTCGCCGAGCACCTGGTAGGCGAGGTGCACGTCGCCGTTGCGGGCGTAGCGGATGTCGAGATCGCCGCTCACAGGGCGAAGCATGACAGGCGGCGTGCGCTAGAGTTTGGATCCAAATGGCGGCGCGACAGGCCCACCCCTACCGCGACCTGGACGTGATCGACGCCCGGGCACCGCGGTTCAACCAGGCGGTCATCGGGACACTCGCGCTGGCGGCATCCCTGACCGGCTGGTGGCCGCTCTTGGGGTTGCTCGCGCTCCAGTTCGCGCTTGGCCTGACGCTGGGGCGGCGCTGGTGCCTGCCCTGCCTGGCGTACTTCGAGCTCGTACAGCCCCGGTTAGGCGAGGGGCCGCTGGAGGACGCACGTGCCCCGCGCTTTGCCAACATGATCGGTTTCACGGTGCTCACCGCGGCCACGATCGCCAACGGGTCTGGATTCCACACAGTCGGTTGGGCGCTCGCCCTCCTGGTGGCGGCCCTGGCGCTGCTCGCCGCGGTGACCGGGTTCTGCACCGGCTGCGAGATCTACCGGATCGGCGCACACCTACGCGGTATCGGCCACGGTGACCTGCGCCGCGTCGACCCCGAGGACGTCGGCCTCACCGCTGCCGGGCCGGCCGAGACGGTGGTGCAGTTCACCCACCCGCTGTGCTCGGACTGCCACACGATGGAGCGGCGGCTGCGAGACGCCGGCCGCGCGGTCGTGACCGTCGACGTCCGCAGCCGGCCCGACCTGGCCCGCAAGTACGGGATCGGCATCGTGCCGACGGCGGTTGCCGTCGACCGCGGCGGCGCCGTCACCGCCCGCATCGCGTAGGCCCCCGGGCTCAGCCCGGGCGGTTGCGCTCCCAGATCATGCGCAGACCCTCGAGCGTCAGCCACGGCTCGACGTGCTGGATCGTCTCGCAGTGGGGCGCGACCAGCGAAGCAAGTCCGCCCGTGGCGACCGTGGCGGCGTCGCCGCCGAGCTCCGACCGGAATCGCCGCACCAGCCCGTCCACCAGGCCGGCAAACCCGAACACCGCGCCCGACTGCACGTTGGTATCGGTGTTCGTGCCGATGGCGTGCTCGGGCGCGACCAGCTCGACGGTCTGCAGTCTCGCCGCACGGTCGCCGAGCGCGTCCACCGCCACCTGGAGGCCCGGTGCGATGGCCCCGCCGACGAAGTCGCCCGCGGCCGAGACGGCGTCGAAGTTGATGGCGGTGCCGAAGTCGACCACGATGCACGGCCCGCCGTGGAGCGCATGGGCAGCCACGCTGTTTGCGACCCGGTCGGGGCCGACCTCGAGCGGGTTGTCCACGCGCAGCGCCACGCCCGTGCGCACGCCCGGGCCCAGTACGAGCGCCTCCTGGCCGAAGTGCTCCCGGCTCATGGCGGCGTACTCGACCGACAGCTGCGGCACGCTCGAGGCGACGACGACGGCCTCGATCGCCTCCGGGGCGTGCCCGCCCAGCCGGAGCAGGCCGACAAGCGTGAGCGCGAGCTCGTCGCCGGTGTGGGTGCGCACGGTGGCCGTGCGCCAGTGCTCGCGGAGCGTGCGGCCCTCGTACAGGCCGGCGACGGTCTGCGTGTTACCGACGTCGAGCGCGAGCAGCATCACTCATCGCCGAGCTCGAAACCGGTCGGGAAGGTCGTCTCGATCGCGTTCTCCGGCCTGAGCTCCTCGATGGTGACGTCCTGCGTGGTGTGCACCTCGGCGCGGGGGATGATCCGGCTGGGGCGGTTCTTGTCCCAGACCCATACGTCCTCCATCGTCAGGTGCACCAGCGGATAGGCCGGGGAGTTGGCCGTGTCCATCTCGAGCCGGTTGCAGAGGTAGGTGGCCTCGGCCGTCAGCACGCAGTAGCGGAACAGCCCGAACACGCTGGCGTATTCGCGCTTGAGCCGCAACTCCAGCTCGGCATCGAACTCCTCCAGGTCCTCGATGTACGACATGCGCGGAGTCTAGTGTGAAGCGTCCGGCATCAGAGAACGCCGGGGACGAGCCGCTTCGTCCGGGCGGCGTACTCGGCGTATTCGGGGAACTCGGCGCGGATGTTGCGCTCCTCATAGCCCGTGCGGCCGAGTTGGAGCGAGAGGCAGACGACCCAGGCCACGCCGGCCCAGAGCGGGCTGTGCGAGCCGAGCACGATGCCGAGCATGGCGGTCAACTCGCCCAGGTACAGCGGATGGCGGACGAGCCGGTACGGGCCCCGCGTGACCAGTCCGCGCACATCCGGGAGGATGCCAAAGCAGCGGCCGAGCACGATGACCGAGCCGATGGCAAACGTGAGGCCGCAGACCAGCAGCACGTCGGAGGCGATCACCGCGATGCCGCCGTCGGTGCGTGATCCGAACAGGCCGACGGCCACCGCCGACAGCTGGGAGAGCAGCGCGACGATGACGCCCACCGCCGACCGGTTGCGCCGAAGCGGCGCCGGCCGGATGTTGATGAGCACGATGAAGAGGACCCACAGCCCCGCGGAGAGGACGTGGAAGAGGGCGGCGCTGGGAGATCCAGCCTCGGTGACCCCGATGATCTGTACGGTCGCCATCAGGGTGAAGAGAAGCGTCGGGATCAGCCGCGAGCCGACCATCGTGAACAGGTCGGAGACGCGCGCGATCGGAGTGGCGGCGAGATCGGCCATACACCGGTCATCGGCGCGGGCCGTCGTTTACATGAGGGGGACACCGGTCGGCTCGACGCCCTGTGGATCGAGCCGCGCCAGCCACCCGGCCACGCTCGTCCCCCGAATCTCCAGATCGGGGTCAAGCTCGGCCAGCGGCCGCAGCACGAACTCGCGCTCGTGCGCGCGCGGGTGCGGCAGGGTCAGCCGCTCGTCGTCGCGAACGACGCCCTCGTACCAGAGCAGGTCGAGGTCGAGCGTGCGCGGGCCGAAGCGCACCTCGCGCACGCGGCCGAAACGGGCCTCGAGGCTGAGGAGCTCGTCCAGCAGCGCCTCGGGCGCGAGCGCCGTGGAGACCCGCGCCACCGCGTTTTGGAAGTCGGGCTGGTCGGTGAGGCCGATCGGCCGGCTGCGGTAGATGTGGGAGCCGGCCGTGACCGTCCCCGCCGTCCGGCCGAGCTCAGCGGCGGCCGCTTGCAGCGTCGAGGCAGGGTCGCCGAGGTTCGCGCCGAATCCGACGTACGCCTGCCTCACCCCTACGGGTGCACTTCGCATAATCACCTTTACGAGTTGTTCACAATTGCCGATGGTGTTCGCAGGACGGCCTCCCCGTGGCCGGCCACCGCTCCCAGCTCAGATCAAGGATGTTGCCATGCTGATCCTCGCGGAACTGACCGTCGTCCTCATCCTTTGCCCCGCGGCGCTCGCGATCTGGGCGGACACGCGGTATCCGAACCTGCGCCCGACGGGCTTTCGGCGAACGACGATCCACCTGGGCATCGGCGGGCTGCTCGGCCTCGTCCTGCTGCGGCCGCTGCTCTACGGCATCGCCGATCTGGTCTCGGGTGCGGCCGGACAGGCTGCAGCGATCGGGGCCGCGTGCGCGGTCACCACGTACTGCCTGACCGTGTCTGTCTGGATCGTCCGCTGGGCGACCGACACGATGCGCGCCGGGAGCTAGCTCAGACCATCACTTCGCGCAGGGCCGCGGCGGCCTCCGCGCGGGTGCGCGCCTTGAGCTTGCGAAGGATCGCCTTCACGTGCCAGCGCACCGTCTCGGGAGAGAGGAACAGCCGGTGGGCGATCTCGGACGTCGTCTCGCCGGCGGCGATCAGTTGGAGGATCTCGAGCTGGCGTGGGGTGAGCCGCTCGCGGTGCGGGAGCTTCGTCGCGAGCACCATCCGCCGCTGTGTATCGCGCACGTCTGCGATGAGATGGGCCGCCATCCGCCGCGACATCGCGGCCTCACCGCGCAGGACGCCGCGCAGGGCCTCGGCCAGCCGCTCAGGGGCCTGATCCTTGGTCAGATAGCCGACGGCGCCGGCCCGCACGGCAGCGATCATGTCGGCCGGGTCGCGCGACTCGCTCAGCATGACCACGCGCACGCCCTCGCCGTAGAGCTCGTACAGCCGGCGGGTCGCGTCGATGCCGCTGCCGTCCGTGAGCTGAAGATCCATGAGGACGATGTCGGGCATCCGCGCCGCGACGACTTCGATCGCCTCCCGCACCGTGCCGGCCGATCCCTCCACCCGGAAGCCCTCGGCACCGAGCAGGTCGATCAGACCGCGTCGAAACAGTGGCTGGTCCTCGACCACCACGATCCGCATGCCGTCCATGAGTCCGTTATACGGGTGGAATGCCGCGACCGATAGCCGCACGCTCCACGGTGACAGCGACCTCGCGCAGTTCGTGCACCATCGGGGCGTCCGGCTTTGCCACCCGGACGCGGACGCTCGCGACCGGATGGAGGCCGGAGAGATCGTCGGCGATCACCGCCGCCAACCGCTCCAGCAGGTCGTAGGGGCCGCCCGTTGCGAGCTCGACGACGCGGTCGCACACCGCCGAATAGTCGATCGCATCGGCCAGGTCGTCACTCGCCTCGGCCGGCGACGGCGGGCACTCCAGCCACACGTCGATCACGAAGGTCTGGCCGTGCTCGCGCTCGAACGCGTGCACGCCGTGGTGAGCGAAGACGCGCAGACCGCGGATCTCGACGGTGAGCGGGCTCAGGGCGCGGCCTCGATCGCAGCGGCCACGGCCAGCGCCTGCCGGGTCGGGGTGACCGCGTGCACGCGCACCATCCACGCGCCGCGCCGCACGGCATCGAGATTGGCCGCGACGGTGGCGATCTCGCGGCCCGCCTCCGGCTCGCCTGTCAACAGGCCCAGGAAGGACTTACGCGACGAGCCCACGAGCACCGGCGGGCCGAGCGCCGCGATCCGGTCGAGGTGGCGCAGCAGGGTCAGGTTGTGGTCAGCCGTCTTGCCGAAGCCGATGCCCGGATCGATGCAGATCTGGTCGGCCGCGACTCCGCTTGACCGGGCGAACTCGACCCGCTCGGCCAGGAAGGCCGAGACCTCGGCGACGACGTCCCGGTAGCGGGGATCGTGCTGCATGGTCTTCGGCTCGCCGAGCATGTGCATCAGGCACACGGGCACGCCCGCCGTGGCGACGACCCCGGCCATCGCCGGATCGTGGCGCAGCGCCGAGACGTCGTTGACGAAGCCGGCACCGGCGTGGATGGCCCGCTCGGCGACCGCCGCCTTGACGGTGTCGATCGAGATCGGGATGTCGGTCTCACGGGCCAGGCGCTCGATCACGGGCAGCACCCGCTCGAGCTCGACCTCGAGCGGCACCGGATCGGACCCGGGGCGGGTCGACTCGCCGCCGACGTCGATCACGTCGGCCCCCTCGGCGACCAGCCGGAGCCCGTGCGCCACCGCCGCGTCGGGGTCGAGGAAGGGACCGCCGTCCGAGAACGAGTCGGGCGTCACGTTGACCACCCCCATCACGGCGGGTGCGGGAAAGCGCTCGCGAAGCGGCAGCACGCCGCGGAGCCTAGTGGTACCTGAGCGCGGTGGTCTAGTGATACGCGAGGGCGGTGGCCTCGGTGATCTCGCGCTGCCAGCGCGGCGAGAACGTCCACGTGCCGGTGCTGGGCACGTACAGCTCGGTCGACGAGTTGTTGTCGAAGCCCATCGCGTTGACCGCGCCGAGCTGAACGAGCATCTTGCCCCAGTTCCAGCCGTAGACACCGTCGCTGTAGTTGACGCCGCCGGTGATGATCATCCAGCCGTGGGTCCTCGTCTCGGCAAGCGCCGGCCGCCAGTGCGGGTACTTCCACTGCCAGCCATCGCTCGACATCATCGGCGGGTTGAACCCCACCTTCGGGTAGGTCACCACGCCGTTCGTGACGAGCTGGGGCTTGCCGCCCATCACGTCCTGCACCTTGGCCCACGCGGCGGCATCGACGGAGACCTTGATCGTGTGGTGTGAGTGCTGCTTGCCCTGCGCCAGCAGGATCAGATCCTGGGCGGCGAAGTCGTGCGTGTTGTTGGCGATCATCAGCGCCTGGCCCGGCTGGAGCTGAACGGACGTCCCGCCCGCGCAGACGTACGTCCGGCACGTGGCGTTGGAGACGGGCAACGCGACCGTCGTGACCACGCCGTCGCCGTCCCCGAGCCGGAAGCCGCGCACCGTCTCACCCGTGTTGTTGCCGGTCGGGTTCGAGAACTGCTCTCTGCCCTGGAGCATGTTCGCGAACGGGCTCGGGGTCGTGCTGTTCCCGACGACGAACCCGACCCACCCCGGGGGGACATGGACCGGCGCGGTGAGCGTGGTCTTGATTGCGACCTGGTCGCCGTTGATCGTGGTCAGGCTGGAGCCGGGATTGAACGCGGCGATGGTGGCGGTCCGGCCCTCGGTGAGGATGATCTTGGCCGGCTTGGCCGTGGGCGTGCCCATGACCATCTCGCCGCCGGCCTGGTACCCGACGCCGGGGCCGCCGGAGCCAAAGTCGATCACCGTGCGGGACTGCACCAGCATCCCGCTGGGGTCGCCCAGGCTCCACGACGACCCATCGGTGCCGAAGAAGTCGGCGTTCAGGGCTCCGAGGAGCCCCCGAGGGCCGCTGGCCGCGGCCCAGTGCGAGAT
>DATCPV010000504.1:0-2340 GCA_036569885.1 Gaiellales bacterium
TCGAGGTGAAGCGGCGAGACCTGCTCGCGCTCCAGTACGAGGCCGGCCCGCTCGCCGAGCCTGCGCACTCCTCTCGGCGTGAGGCAGGCCCAGTGCGATGGGTCTCGCAGCCGCTCGATCTCCTGATGCCAGGTCGCGGCCTCGACGTCGTCTGACGTGACGTGGTCGGCGAGGACGACCGCGCCGCCAGGGCGCACGACCCTGGCCAGCTCGTCGACGACCCGGCCGGGGAGCGGGATGTGGTGCAGGCTGAACCGGGTCACGGCGCCGTCGAAGCTGCCGGGCTCGAACTCGAGCCGGGTCACGTCGCCGATCTGGAACACCGCGTTTTCGATCCCCTCCCGCACCGCCTCGCGGTGGGCGAGCTCGACCATCGCCGGGGTCATGTCGACCCCGCACACCTCGCCCACCCGCGGGGCGAGCCCACGCGCGACCAGCCCCGGGCCGCAGGCGGCGTCGAGCCAGCGCTCGCCCGGAGCGGCGGGGATCAGGTCGAGCAGCCGCCCGAGCGTGTCCGCCGATCGCATCACCGGGGCGGCGTTGAACGCCTCCGACTGGACGGTGAACTCGCGGACGATGGCGTCGGGCTCCACAGGCCGTGTTCTACCAGTCATAATCGGCCGAGCATGGCGGAGCAGCGGATCAGGATCGCGACCCCGGACGGCGACATCGGCGGGTGGACGGGCGGCACCGGCACCGAGACGGCGGTGTTGCTCCACGGCGGGCCGGGGATGAGCGACTACCTCGAGTCGCTCTCGCCGATCGCCGGCCGCCGGTTCCGGACGATCCGCTACCAGCAGCGCGGCCAGGCTCCAACAACGATCGCCGGGCCGTACACGGTCGATGCACACGTCGCCGACGCCGCCGCCGTCATCGACGCGGAGGCCGGCGGCCGCGCCTGGATCATCGGCCATTCGTGGGGCGGCCACCTGGCGCTGCATCTGCTCACGGCCTGCCCCGAGCGCATCGCCGGCGCAGTGATCATCGACCCGCTGGGCGCCAGCATCGACGTGATGGAGGAGTTCGGCCAGAACCTCCAGGCCGGGCTCGACGCCGACCGGCGCCGGCGGTTCAACGAGATCGAGGCCCGTGAGGAGGCGGGTGAGGCCACCGCGGAGGAGTCGCTCGAAAGTCTCGGGATCGTCTGGCCGAACTACTTCGCCGATCCGCCCAACGCGCCGCCGATGCCGCCGGCGCTGCGGCTTTCGCCGGAGGTGCTGACGCCCACGTTCGCGTCGATCGCCGAGCATGCCGGCCGCGGCACGCTCACGACCGGCCTGCCCAAGGTCCCGGCCGAGATCCCGGTGCTCTTCATCTACGGCGCGCGCAGCCCGCTACCGCCCCGTACGACCATCGACACCGCCGCGCTCATCCCCCACGCGCAGGTCGAGGCGGTGCAGGACGCGGGCCACTTCCCGTGGCTCGAGTTCCCCGACGCGATGCGCGCCTCGATCGACCGCCTGCCGGCCTGACCGCCCAAAACCGGGGACAGTCCCCGGTTGGTGTGGCGGCCTGTTTTATGACGGATTTGTGACACCCGTGGCTCTGGTGGCCGCGCGCCGGTTTGCGTGAAGGAGGGACGGGTACGGTAACGACCTCCCACCGAACGCCATTAGGAGGCCGCACATGCACGCCACCGTGAGGATCTACAACCAGCCCGAACTGGCCGACGACCTGGCCGCGCACGCCGACGAGATCCGTGATCTGATGTCCGCCGTGGACGGCGTGCAGTCGTACTACCTGTTTCGCACCGAGACCGGCTGTGTCAGCGTGACCGTGGGCGAGACAGAGGCGGCCATCGAGGCGTCGACCGACACCGCCGCGGCCTGGTTCCGCGAGCGCCCCGGCCACGTCACCGAGCCCGAGCCGCAGATCGCCCGGGGAGAGGTCATCGCCTCGGTCTGAGATGATGCGGGCATGGAGCCGACGCAAGCGCCCCCGCTCGCAGCCGGCCCGGTAGGCGGCCCGGATGGAAGCTTCGTCATGGCCGAGTGGGGCGACCCCGGCGGGGTCACCGGCCCCAACCGGCCGATCGCGGGCCTGCACGTCCACCACGAGGACGACGAGTCGTGGTACGTCCTCGAGGGGACGCTTGGGTTCCGCGTCGGCAAGGCGACGGTCGAGGCCGGCCCGGGCGCGGTCATGTTCGTTCCCCGCGGCACGCCCCACTCGTTCTGGAACGCCCGCCCCGAACCGGCGCGCTACGTGCTCGTGATGGCGCCGCGGATCCACCACCTGGTCGGCGCTTTGCACGGGCCGGGATCGGAGGGCCGCGACTTCGCGGCCATCTTCCGCGAGCATGCGTCGGAGCTCCTCACTGACCACTGAGCTGCCGAAGCG
>DATCPV010000505.1:0-1943 GCA_036569885.1 Gaiellales bacterium
GCGTTCACGCTGGTGCGCGAGCTCGGCGGCGACGGCCAGCTCGTGTCGTACCGGGAGCCCCGCTTCGACCGCGCCACCCGGGTGCTGGTGCGGCTGCACGGCGATCGCAGCCTGCAGCTGCTGCACGAGGTCGGCGTGCTCTCGACGGGCCTCGCGCCCCTGCCGGAGCCGCCGGGGCGCCTGCTGCAGCGGCGCTGCTGCCGGGCCTCGTATCTGCGCGGGGCGTTCGTCGCCGCGGGCTCGGTCTCGGCGCCGCGCGCGCCGGGGCATCTCGAGATCCGCGTCTCGGAGCTCGACGGTGCGCGGCTGGTGCAACGGGTTGCGCGCACCGAGGGCATCCCGCTGGAGGTCACCGCCCGTCGCGGTCATGCGGTCGCCTACGCGAAGGGCAAGCCGACGATCCGGGAGCTCCTGGCGCACATCGGCGCGCACGACGCGGTGCTCAGCCTCGACGAGGCCGAGGTGATCAGCCGCACCCGCGAGCGGGCCAACCGCGCCACCAACTGCGACGAGGCCAACCTCGCCCGCCTCGGCGCGGCGGCCCGGGCACAGGCGGCGGCGATCGCCGCACTCGATCTCGACGGGCTCGACGTGCACCTGCGCCAGGTGGCCGACCTGCGGCTGCGCCATCCCGACCTGTCGCTGGCGGAGCTCGGCCGGCGCGCGCGGCCGCCGCTGGCGAAATCGACGGTCGCCGGCCGGATGCGCGTGCTGGTGAGCGCGGCTGAGGCTAGGCGGCCGGCTCGGGGCGGCGGCCGACGATCAGGTGGTTCCAGCTGAACTTGGGCTGGTTGTCGACGCGCTCGACGTGCTTGGCCAGCCACTGCAGCGAGACGCAGGTCGCGTCGACGGCGGGCGCCGACCACGGCCTGCGGTACCGCTGCAGCCCGTAGCTCACCTCGATGGCGACCGTCGACCAGAGCCCGCCCAGCGGCCGCAGTTCGACCACGTCGAACCCGGCGGTCTCGAAGAGGTAGCGCAGCCCCCGCGGGGTGTAGCGGTAGAAGTCGCGGGCGTCGTGCACCGGCCAGAAGAGGGGCGTCGTGGCGATGATGTGGCCGCCGGGCTCGAGCAGGCGAAAGCACTCGGCGACGGCATCGCCGGGGCGCTCCAGGTGCTCGAGCACCTCGGTCAGGAGCACCGTCTGGGCCCCGGCGTCGGGGAGAGGGATGTCGTACGCGGTGGCGACCACGTCGACGGTTGGCCCGCGCACCCCGTCCTTCTCGACGTGGTCGACGCACACATGCTCGGAGACATGGGCAGCGAAGACCGGCTGCCACGGCTTGCGGCCGCCGCCCACGTCGATCATGCGGCCCCGCGCGTACCGGGCTGCCGCTTCGCGCAGCGCGGCCTCGAACGTGCGGTAGACGAGCCGGTTCTTCGCACTCTCGTTGGGATGCCGGAACGGCACTCGTCGCCTCCTCGCCAGATCGGGCGCGAACCCTACCACCGGCCGCGAACGGCTCGCATCGAGGACTTCATGATGAATCGCTTACACTTTCTTCACGTTTCACCCGTTTGGGGGTCGCTCGCACACCCGATCGCTCCGAAGATGGTGAAAGTGTTCGCGGGTGACCGGCATCCCCCGCGCGACGGATCCAGACCCCATCTGACGCTGCCCGATTCTGCCGGTCACCCGCGATGACTCCCCTCCCGCTCGGCGCCCCCGCCGGGCCGGGTGCCTGGTCCGGGCGCGAGTAGTATTCCGCCGTCGAGCAAGCGACGGAGGGGTTCTGCATGAGCGTACGCGTGGCCATCAACGGGTTCGGGCGCATCGGCCGGAACGTCTTCCGAGCCGCTCGCGAGCGCGGGGAGGGGTTCGAGATCGTGGCCGTCAACGATCTGATGGATCCGCCCATGGCGGCCCATCTGCTGCGCTACGACACTGTCCACGGCCGCTTCCGCGGCGAGGTTGAGGCCGCCGACGACGGACTGGTTGTGGA
>DATCPV010000506.1:0-6898 GCA_036569885.1 Gaiellales bacterium
GATCTCGCCGAAACGATCGCCGGCAAGGTGCCGGGCGACCGCGTCACGCTGGGGATCATCCGCCAGGGCATGCGCGTGCAGCTGCCAGTGACGCTCGGAGCACAGTCCGGTTAGGCACAAGGTTCGCGCCTTCGGGCGCGATTCGCCGGGGCCCCACCCCACCTGCCATGGGGCCCCGGCGGCCCTTTCTTTCCCAGTACGCGAGTTCAGTGCACCTCGACGATGACGTCGTCGACGGCATCCAGTGCGTCTCGGACAGCGTCCTCGACCCGGCTCGCCAGCGCGTGTGCCGCACGTACCGAGATGCCGGGGTCGGACTCAAGCGAGGTCACGACCAGCAGCCTGCTGCCCTGGCGATAGACGACGACCTCGCCGGTCGTCCCCGCGACCGAGCGCACCGCCGCCTCGGCCCGCGAGCGCAGCTCGGGCTCCTCCTCGCTGACGTCGTGGGCGGGCTGCGCGTCGGGCCGTGAGGGCTCGACATGGGCGTACACGCGGGCGATGCCGACCTCGGCCAGGATCTCGCGCTTGAGCCGCTCGATCACCTCCGCGGCCTGGCGCAGGGTCGCATCCTCCGGGAGGCGGACGTGCAGCGTCACGGCCCGCCCGGCGGAGTCCTCGAGCACCGTGATGTTGTGCGCCTCGACGACGCCGGACACGCGCAGCGCGGCGGCGGCGACGCGCTCGTTCGGGCGCTCCTCCTCGAGCGCGGCGGGCTCGACGTGCACCTGCACCTGCGCCCGGCCGAGCGAGTCGCGCACCGCCTCCTCGACCCGATCGGTGGTCTCGTGCGTCTGCTCGAGGCCCTGCAGCCGGGACACGCCGATGACGACGTCGGCGAAGCTCTCACCCCCCGCCTCGCGGACGCGCACCGAGCGCACCTCGGCAACGCCGGCGACGCTCCTGACCACCAGCTCGATCACTCCCGCGAGACCCGACGGCGACCGGTCCATGAGCGCGTCCACGTTGCCGCGAGCCAGGCGGACCGCCGCGACGAGGACGATCGCCGCGACGAAGATGGCCGCCACCGAGTCGCCCCCGGGCACGCCCGCCGCCACGAGCACGAGGCCGATCAGCACCGCCACGGTGCCGGCGAAATCCGAGCCAAAGTGCCACGCGTTCGCGATCAGGGCGGCGTTCCGCTCGAGCCGGCCCTGCCGCAACGACACCGCCGTGCGGGTCGCGTCCACGACGAGCACGAACAGGATGGTCGCGAACACGTACCAGCGAGCATGCACCGGCGAGCTGCCGGACTGCAAGCGCAGCACCGCCTCGACGGCGATCCACGCGGCTGCGCCGGACAGGAACAGCGCCTCGCCCAGGGCCGCCAGGTGCTGCGCCTTGCCATGGCCGTAGGGGTGCTCACGGTCGGCCGGGCGCTCCGCGACTCCGACCGCATAGAGGGTCAGGATCGCGGCGACGGCGTCGATGCCCGAGTGCACCGCCTCCGCCAGAACTCCAAGGCTGCCGCTGGCAAACCCGACCGCGGCCTTGACCACCACGAGCACCACCGCGGCGACAAGCGAGACCAGCGCCGTGCGCCGCGCGGTCGACATCCGCGGAGTGTATTCCCCCCGCAAAGTTTTGTTTTCTGCGCGCGGAGTGCAATAGTTCGCGTGGTTATGGGCGCAAGTACCGCGGGCAATGGACCGTCACCCGATCGCAGCCAGGTGCGCTGCCTGGTCGTCGACGACCACGCCGCCGTGCGCGAAGGCGTCAAGATGATTCTCACCCGCGACCGCGAGATCTCGGTCATCGGCGAGAGTGGATCCGGCGACGGCGCCGTCGAGATGGCCGACAAGCGCAGGCCGGACGTGGTCGTGATGGACGTCCGCATGGACGGCATGGACGGGTTCGAGGCGACCCGCAAGATCCTCGCCGCCCATCCCGAGATCGCCGTCATCCTCTACACCGCCCACGGCGAGCGCGGGCTCCTGGCCGAGGGGCTCGACTGCGGCGCCCGCGGCTACGTGCTGAAGGATGCTCCTCCCGACGACATCGTCAGGGCCGTCAAGCGCGTCGCCGAGGGTGGCGCGTATGTCGACCCGACGCTCGCGTCAGAGCTGGTGGCTCCAAAGGCAACCGAACGACTGCCCGCGCTGTCCGGCCGCGAGCGCGAGATCCTGGGACTGCTCGCGAACGGGTATTCGAACCCCGAGATCGCACAGCGCCTGTTCATCAGCCCCGAGACCGTGCGCACGCACGTCCGGAACGCGATGACCAAGCTCGAGGCCGACACGCGCACTCAGGCGGTGGCGCTCGCGCTCCGCTATGAGTTCATCGACTGACAGGCGCCTTGCCGCCGCGGTGGCGATCGGCGGAGGTGCCGTGGTCGTGGCGGTCGTGGCGTTCACGACCTCGAGCATGCTGCACGCTCTCCTCATGATCGCCGCCATAGGGGCGGCCTGGTTTGCGACCGATCGCGTCCTGCGCACGACCCGGACGCTGGCCGTGCGCAGTCAGGAGCAGGGCGAGCTCTTCGACCACATGCTGCGGAGCATCGACGAGGAGCGGGCGGCGCTCGCGCACCGCCTGCACGACGGCCCGCAGCAGACGATGACCGCCGTGCGGCTGATGGGCGGGGTCATCGCCGACGCCGTCCGGTCGGGAGACGACGACCGTGCCACCGAGGTGCTGCGCCGGCTCGAGCAGCTGGCCTCGGACGCCGCCGACGACCTGCGCCGGACGGTGGCCGGCCTGCACCCCGTCGTGATGGAGCAGCGGGGCCTGGTGCAGGCGCTCGGCTCGCTGGCCGAGACGGTGCACGAGGAGTACGGCGTCGATGCCCGCTTCACCAAGCCGTCGTCGCCGTGGAACGCCGACGACGATCGCGACACCGCCATCTACCAGATCGCGCGCGAGGCGGCGATCAACGCCGCGAGGCACGGCCGGCCGCCGGTCACGATCCGGCTCGAGCAGGAGGATGGCCGCCTGCTCCTTACGGTCGACGACTCGGGCGGAACACTCACAACCACCGGCGGGAGTGGCATCGGCCTGCGCATGATGCGGGAGCGGGCGGCCCGGATCGGCGCGGCCATCACCATGGATGCGCGTCCCGGGCGCTGGTCGACCGTGCGGCTCGAGATGCCCACCGTCACCGGGCCGCCCGCGCGGTGACCCTCGGCCTCATCGGCCACACCGTGATCGACACCGTGGTCGGGGCGGACGGCAGCGAGAGCAGACGGCTGGGAGGGACCCCGCTGTACGCCCGCCGGGCGCTGCGGGCGGCGGCGGCCGACCACGTCGTGGTGACCCGCGGAGGCGACCCGGGCGACGCTCTGGTGGTGCCCGGCGGCCCGGCCTACGACTCGCGGCTCGACCACCGCGACGGCACCACGCAGGTGCTCGCGCGCTTCGGCCTGCCGTTCTCCCCGACCGAGACGCTGGCGCTGGTGCTGCCGGCCGTGCGCGGGTGCGGCTGGCTGCACCTGGGACCGCAGTCGGCGGGAGACTTCCCACCCCAGACGCTCGCCCTGCTCCTCGGCGCCGGCCACAGCCTGTGCCTCGACGGACAGGGGCCCGCCCGGGGATTCGAACCCGGCCCGGTGGGGCTGCGGCCGTTCCCGCCGCAGGACGTCGCCGGCGTCTCGATCCTCAAGCTCAACCGGGCCGAGGCCGCCGCAGGCAACCGGCTGGACCGCGAGGCGCTGCTGGCCCTTGGGGCACCGGAGGTCGTGGTCACGATGGGGGCCGACGGGGTCGTGGTGGCCACCGAGGACGGCTTGTGGGAGGTCCCGGGCACCGGGACCGGGGACTACGCCGACCCCACCGGCGCGGGCGACTGCTGGACGGCCGCCTACGTACTCGGCCGGTCGCTCGGCGAGCACCCGGCCGCTGCGGCAGCCGATGCCCAGGTGCAGACTGACCGGATCTATCGCTGACCGCGGCACACATGGCGTCCGTTGCCGGGTACTCTGTGGCACATGCAGGCCGACGGCATTCGGATCCTGATCGCGGAGGACAACGCGCTTCTGCGCGGTGTGCTCCGGGATGCGCTCGAGGAGGCCGGAATGACCGTCGTCGGCGAGGCCTCGGACGGCGCCGAGGCCTTCAACGTGGCCGAGCGGATGCTGCCCGACGTGGTGGTGATGGACATGCGCATGCCCAACGTCGACGGCATCGAGGCGACCGAACAGATCGCCGCCGCAGACTGGGCGATGCCGGTGGTCGTGCTCTCGGCGTACGACGAGCCGCAGATGATCGACGCGGCGCTGAATGCCGGTGCGGCGAACTGCCTCAAGAAAGGCGTCGGCCTCGACGAGTTGATCGACGCCATCCGCTCGGCCAACACGGCCTGAGTTCGAAGGCGCTACTCGAGGAACTCGGGCGTGAGCGCCGCCCGCGCGCCCAGGGCGACGAAGCCGAGAAGGCAGGTCACGCCGACCGCGTGCGCCCACCCCGCATCGGCGATCGTCGTCAGGCCGACCCCGGCGACGAGACAGGCGCCGGCGCTGCGCGCGATCGCCGGGGACGGCGCGGCCAGCGGGCGCACGGCCACCGGCACGCCTGCGGCACCGGGCGGGGCGTGGTCGAGCCGGCCGGCCAGGAAGAGCCGAAACAGCAGGCCCAGCGAGGGGAAGAGCACGATGCCGCCGCCGACCACCGCGACCGTCAGCGCGACCAGGGTGTCGTGGGATGCCGCCGCCTGCTTCACCGTCAGGCCGGGCAGGAGCACGGGCGACTGGGCCAGCGCCCAGCCCGCGATGATCGCCGCGACCGCCAGCGCGGCCGTGTAGCGCGACCACTCGTAGCGCCTGCGGACGACTAGGACGAGTGTCGCCACGCCGGCGGCGACCGACACGACCAGGGCGAAGATGCCGCGGCCGAACAGCAGGTGCTCGTAGACGCGGTGGGCGTCGAATCGCAGCGCGACGAGGCCCGCGGCTGCGGCGGCACCTGCGACCACCCCGGCGATGAGCGCCCGGCGCCGGAACCGCGCCTCGAGTTCGGGCTCGCCGAGCCTGACCGCGTCGGCGCACAGGAACACGGCGGCCAGGTACGCGGACGTGGCCACCGACAGCAGCCCGACCATCACCCCGAGCGGGTTCCACCAGCTCGAGATCAGGTCTCCGGCGGCGTTGCCGACCGGCACGCGGCCGGCCGCCACACCACCCAGCATGGCTCCGAGCGCGAACGGGGTCAGGATGGACGACGCCGAGAACACCGTCTCGACCGCCCGCCGCTCGCGCGTAGAGCGCATCCCCGGCCGCAGGGTATAGGCGCCGCCACGCAGGATGATCCCGATCGCCGCCACGAACAGCGGCACCGACAACGTCGAGGCGATCGACGCGAACACCTGGGGATAGGCCGTCCAGGTCACCGTGAGGACGAAGATCAGCCAGACGTGGTTCGCCTCCCAGACCGGGCCCATCGCATGGTGGGTGTGGTCGCGAAGGCGGTCTGACCGGGGCCCGCGACCGGCGGTCAGCTGCCACAGCCCGGCACCGAAGTCGGCCCCGCCCAGCACGACGTAGAACACGAGCCCGGCCAGCGCGAACACGAGCGGCAGCGTCTGCAGAACCACCGTCAGCCCTCACCCTCGAGCGGCATCCGGGCCAGCCGCACCAGCACCCAGGCGACGGCCGCGGCCAGGCAGACGTAGACGACCACGAGCGTTGCGTAGCCGACCGGCACGCCGCGAGCGCCCGTCACCGCCTGGGAGGTGCGCATGACGTGGTAGACGACCCACGGCTGGCGGCCGACCTCGGTGGTCACCCAGCCCGCGATCAGGGCGACGACCGACAGCGGCCCGGCCGCCACCACGGCGCGGTAGAACCACACCGACTCGGGCAACCGCCGGCGCCTCACCCGCACCGCGACATAGACCAGCGAGAGCAGCGCCAGCAGGCTGCCGATACCGACCATCGTCTGGAACGAGAAGCGCACGACGTTCACCGGCGGACGGTCGCGGGCGGGCACCGAGTCGAGCCCTTGGACGGTCGCGTTGGGGTCGTGGAAGGCGAGCAGCGAGAGCATGTGCGGGATCGGGATCCCGTACTCGACCTCCCCGCCGCTGTACCAGCCGAGAATGTGCACCGGCGCGCCGGCTGTCGTGTGGCCCAGGCCCTCGAACGCCGCCAGCTTCACGGGCTGTTCGCCCGCGACGACCCGCCCGCTCCAGTCGCCCACAACAACCTGCGCCAGCGAGGCCATCGCCGCGACCGTCAGCGCGACGCTCAAGGCGACCCGCTGATGCCGCCCCCAGCTCCCGCGCAGCCGTCCCGCGGCGTAGGCCGCGGCGACCACGAAGCCACACACCATGTAGCCCGCGATGTACATGTGCACCAGCTCGTGCCACAGGTAGGAGTTCTCGAAGAGGGCGGTGAACGGGTGCACATCCACCGCCCGGCCCTGGGCCAGCCGGAAGCCCGAGGGATGGTTCATCCAGGCGTTGACGGCGATCACCATCAGCGACCCCGTGAAGCCGGACAGGACCACCGGGATCCCGCTCGCAAAATGCGCCCGCGGCGACAGCCGGTCCCAGCCGTAGACATAGATGCCGATGAAGATCGCCTCCATGAAGAACGAGAACCCCTCGACGGCGAAGCCGAGGCCGAAGACGCTGCCGAAGACGGCGGTGAACTCCGGCCACAGAAGGCCCATCTCGAACGAGAGGATCGTCCCCGTGACAACGCCGGCGGCGAACAGCGCAACCATCACCCGCGTCCAGCGCCGGGCCAGCGTGCGGTAGAGCTCGTCGCCGGTGCGCATGTGCATCCACTCGACGAAGAGCACCATCGCCGGAAACGCGATCCCGAAGCAGACAAGCGGGATGTGGACAGAGAACGACAGCGCCTGCATCTGCCGGGCCTCGAGCAGATAGCGCTGGTCGGACGCTGCGAGCAGGAGCGCATGGTCCACCGCGATCACGCTACCTCAGGCAGGGACCCCACCGAGC
>DATCPV010000507.1:0-2088 GCA_036569885.1 Gaiellales bacterium
GTCAACGGTCACGCGGACTCGATCGAGCCCCGGCACGAGGAGGTGCACTCCGGGCCCGATGGTGCGCTGGTAGCGGCCGAGCCGCTGGACGACGCCGACCGTGCTCTGCTGGATCACCCGCACGGCCCGGCTAACAAAGACCAGCGCCAGTACGACCAGTGCAAGCACCGCAATCAGCTCGGGCATGTGGTCACTCCTCGAGTTCGGGGGTTGGATCGTCGCGGGGCGACGGTGCCGGGACGACCAGTGCGGTGACGCCCTCGATCTTGATCACCTCGACGCGAGAGCCCTCGGCAATCGGTTCTTCGTCATAGAAGCTGCGGGCGGTCCACGTCTCGCCGCCGATCTTGACGAGGCCCGATTCGAGCTCGCCGATCGCGCGGGTGACGACGCCGATTCTGCCCTGCATCGCATCGACGCCGGTGCGGTGGAGCGAGGTCGAGCCGATCGCGCGCTTGAGCGCGGGCCGGGTGACGGTGAGGCTGCCGACCGAGAGCGCGGCGAACGCGATCAGCTGCACGACGACGCCCAGGCCGGTCAGAGCGACGGCGGCCGCGGCGATCGCCGCGAGCCCGAAATAGAGGGCGATGAACGCCGAGGTGGTCGCTTCGGCGATCAGGAGCACCACCGCCGCCACCACCCAGATGACCCAGGCGTCCATATGAGACAAGCCTAGTGCGCAATACTGCGCCCTGTCTATGCAACTCGAGCAGATCACGACGGCTGCGGCACTTGGCCCTCTGCTCGACCAGGCGCGAGCAGACGGCATCTGCGCGGTCGACACGGAGTTCGTCTGGGAGCGCACCTACGCCCCGGCGCTGTGCCTCGTCCAGCTCGCCATCCGAGAGCGCCTGGCGGTGATCGACCCGCTCGAGGGCGCGCCGCTCGAGCCGGTCGCCGAGCTGATGGCCGATGCCGCCGTCGAGAAGGTCATGCATGCGCCGTCGGGCGACCTGGCCGCCTTCGTGCTCCATCACGACGTGCGTCCGCGAAACGTCTTTGACACGCAGGTCGCCGCCGGGTTTGTCGGGTTCGGCGGCTCGCCGTCGCTCGAGCGGCTGCTCGACCAGGCCGTCGGGGTGCGCCTGCGCCACGACGAGGGCTTCACCGACTGGCAGCGGCGACCGCTGACCCCTGTGCAGATCGAGTATGCGGCCGACGACGTCCGTCACCTGCTCGCGGCGGCGACGGCGCTGCGCAAGCGGCTCGGCGAGCAGGGTCGCCAGACGTGGGTGGATGAGGAGATGGAGCAGCGCTACGGGGCGGAGGCGACGTTGGTGCAGGACCCCGACCAGGCCTGGAGGCGCGTGAGCGGCCGCGGCCGGCTGCGGGGCGAGCAGGTGGCGACGCTCGCCGCCGTGGCCGCCTGGCGCGAGCGTGAGGCCCGCCGCCGCGATCTGCCGGCCTCGTGGCTGATCAAGGATGCGACGCTGATCGAGGTCGCCCGGCGCCGCCCGCGCACGGCCCGCGAGGCCGAGTCGATCCGCGGCCTCCAGATCCGCAAGGGCGCGCAGCTCGACGGCCTGCTCGCCGCCGTGGCCACGGCGGGACCGATGCCGTCTGGCACGGTCGAGGGCGAGCTGCCGAGCGAGGTGCGCCGGCGCGTGCGGGTCGTGCTGCCACTGGCCAGCGCCGTCCTGCAGGCCCGCTGTGGTGAGGCGAGAGTCGCGTCCGAGCTTGTCGCCACCCGGTCCGAGCTTGAGTCGCTGATCGCCGGACAGGCGATGGACGCCAACGGCGCACACCCGCTCCTCCAGGGCTGGCGGCGTGAGCTGGCGGGTGACTCGCTGCTGCGGCTGTTGCATGGCGAGGTCACCCTGCGAGTCCTCCCCCGGGCGCCGCACGTGGCCGAGCAGCCGAGTTAGGGGCTACCCTCTACCCGTGGGAGACGCGTCGGTGACGGCGCCGCTGGTATCGGTGCTGGCGGCCGTACTGGTGGTGGCGGGGCTGGGAAAGCTGCGCGCGCCCGCCGCGGCGGCCGACGCGATGCGAGCCGCGGGGTTGTACTCCGGGGCCGTCCCGGCGCGACTCGTCGGCACGGCCGAGGTGGGCGTGGGCGCGCTGGCGCTCGTTGCCCCGTCGCGGTCG
>DATCPV010000508.1:0-5051 GCA_036569885.1 Gaiellales bacterium
CGCGAGGGCGGCGGCGCCGACGATGCGCACCGTCTCGGTCGAGACCACGGACTGCAGCTCCTCGTGCAGCAGCACCGTCAGCCCCACCGACGCGGCATGGCCGATCGCGATCGGCACGAGCGCCAGCGCCACCACCCGCCGGGAACGCTCCTGCAGCCCGAGCGCGACCGCGAACAGCCATCCCATCGCCGGGTTCAGGCCGTGGAAGGCCCCCAGCGCGACGATCCCGCCGAGGTCGACTCCGGTCACGGGAAGCAGTACGAGTCAGACGAGGCGTCGCCGCCGTCCAGGTGCACCTGGTGGGGCAGCCGCCCGTCGAACTCCGTGACCAGGAAGTCGTTGTCGAGCGCGAGCCCGCCGGCCGCGGTGGCGTCGAGCTTGGCCACCCAGCCCTGGAGGCCGTCCGGGTAGAACTGCGTGTCCCACGACGAGTACAGCGAGTTGGACACGTAGATCCGGCTCCCGTCGCGGCTGACCTCGACCATCTGCGGCCCGCCCGTGAGCTCCCCGGCGTTCGGGTGCGAGCCCGGCGCCGCGATCCCGCCGAGGCGCACCTTGCCGGTGAGCTTGGGCGAGAAGGGATCGCTGACGTCGTACTGGTAGAAGTCGCCGGTGCCCCAGCACGACACGTACAGGAACCGGTCGTCGAGCGAGAGGTTGATGTCGGTGATGAGCGGCGGCACGGCGCCGAAGCCCTTCAGGAGCGGCGGCAGCAGCTCGGGGTCGGCCGGCTCGGCGGGGATCGAGATGACCTTGGTGATCTTCCACTCGCCGCCGTCGCGGTGCCACAGCCAGATCGACGCCGAGAGGTCCTCGACCGAGACGACGACACCCACGAACCCGTAGGCCTTGCGCGGGTCGTGCGCCGGGCGCAGCTCGAGCACCATCTGATGCTCGTCGCCCAGGTCGAGTGCGTGCAGGTGCTTGCGCTCGCGCAGGTCCCACACGTGCATCGAGTGGCCGTATTCGCGGCCGAGCAGCTTCTCGGGCACGACGCCGTGCTCGAACATCGACGGCGAGCCCCACTCGCTCGTGAGCAGCGTGTCGTGGCCGAGGTGCCACCAGAAGTCGTACGCGAACTTCGTCGGCCCGCGGTCGACCTCCCACGAGCCCAGTGGGTCGAACGAGTCGCAGTCAAGCAGCAGGATGCCGCCGCCGTCCTCGTCGCCGTTGGCCCCGCCCAGAGCCGAGACGTAGATCGCGTCGGGGCCGCAGTGGGTGGTGTGCGGGCGGGAGTAGCCGGTGCGGCTGGTGAGCTCCTCGGGCTCGATCGTGCGGGCGATCGTCGGCGCCAGCGGATCGGGCTTCGTGTCGATGATGTGCACCCGCGAGGAGTGCAGGCCGGGGACGATCAGGTAGCGGCGCTCGACGTGCGGGCGCGGCGACGACGGGCACAGGGCGGCGCTGCAGGCGTTCCAGCCGAAGTGGTGCAGCTCGTCGCCGGTGTGCGGCATCTCGAGCGTCGAGACGATGGTGCCGTACGAGCTCGATCCCGGCTCGAGGTCGATCACGCCGAGGGCATCCGGGCGCGATTTCTGGTCGGGCTCGAGCAGGGCGACGTAGGCGAACTTCTCGGGCGGGGCGCTGCCGGCGAGGCGAGGGGACGGGTAGAAGGTTGGATCGGGCGTCCAGCGGGCCATGGGCACTCCTTCGGGTCGCTCGGAATGACGAGACTATCTTGACAGCCCGGCGATGGTCGAGGTATATTGTCCAGTATACCGATGAGCTTTGTGGGTAACATGTCAGCTGTTCTCGCGATCGCAGTCAACCTGGCCGTGTTCGCGGGCGTGGTGGTCGCGATCACAGGTGTCGGCTGAGGTGTTCGAAGGCGCCGCAGCACCGGCACTCCAGCGGGTCGAGCGCACGTGCGACTCGTGCGGCTATCACGTGATCGAGGTCCGTCCGCTGGATCACTGCCCGATGTGCGGCGTTACGGTTCCCCCGCTTTGGCGCAGCCCAACATCCTCTACCTGCACTCGCACGACACCGGCCGTTTCGTCCAGCCCTACGGCTACGCCGTCCCCACTCCCCGCATCCAGGGCCTGGCCGAGCAGGGCATCCTCTTCCGGCAGGCGTTCTGCGCCGCCTCGACCTGCTCCGCCAGTCGCGCCTGCCTCCTGACCGGGCAGTACGCCCACACGAACGGCATGCTCGGGCTCGCCCACCGCGGCTGGTCTCTGCACGACTACACCCACCACATCGTCCACACGCTGCGCACGGTCGGCTACCACTCGACGCTGATCGGCGAGCAGCACATCTCCAAGCGGCCCGACGTGATCGGCTACGACCGCGTGGTCAAGATCTCGACGTCGCGCGTCGCCGACGTCGCGCCGGTGACCATCGACATCCTGCGCAACGCCCCCGCCGAGCCGTTCTTCCTGTCGGTCGGCTTCTTCGAGACGCACCGCGAGTTCTTCCAGCCCGTCGCCGGCGACGAGCACTATGTGCGGCCGCCGGTCAACCTGCCCGACACGGCCGAGACGCGCGCCGACATGGCCGCGTTCACGGCCAGCGCCCGCTCGCTCGACCGCGGCGTGGGGGCCGTGCTCGACGCGCTCGACGACACCGGCCTCGCCCGCAACACGCTCGTCATCTGCACCACCGACCACGGCATCGCCTTCCCGGGCGCCAAGGCCACGCTGACCGACCGCGGCATCGGCGTCATGCTGATCCTGCGCGGCCCGGGCGGGTTTGCGGGTGGCAAGGCCTCCGACGCGCTCGTCTCGCACATCGACGTCTTCCCGACCGTGTGCGACGTGCTCGGGATCGACCATCCCGACTGGCTGCAGGGTCGCTCGCTGATGCCGATCGTGACCGGGGTCGAGGAGGAGGTGCGCGACGCCATCTTCGCCGAGGGCACCTACCACGCCGCCTACGAGCCGCAGCGCGCGATCCGCACGCCGCGCTGGAAGCTCGTGCGCCGCTTCGGCGACCGCCGCCTGCCGGTGCTGCCCAACATCGACGACAGCCCCAGCAAGCAGGTGTGGCTCGACCATGGCTACGCCGAGCGCGAGCAGGCCCCGCTGCAGCTCTTCGACCTCGTCTTCGACCCCAACGAGGCCTGCAACGTGGCCGACCGGCCCGAGCACGCCCCGGTCGTCGAGCATCTCACCACCCGCCTGGAGCGGTGGATGCGCGGCACCGGCGACCCGCTGCTGGACGGCCCGGTCGCAGCCCCTCCAGGAGCCGAGGCCAACGATCCCGGCCAGCGCTCGGCCGGCGACCCGGTCACGACCTACTGACGCTCGTGGCGCGAAAACCAACCGGGGACAGTCCCCGGTTGTGGCGTTGGGGTGTTTTGTTGCAGCGTTGTGACAGGAACTATTCCCCACTTAGTCGATAGACATTTGGGAAATGGCTTGCTATGGTGCGGAGGTGCCCACACCGCGCGTCTCCTACCTGATCTGCTCGACGCCTCGCACCGGCTCCAGCATGCTGTGCGACGCCCTGACGCTGACCGGAGCCGCCGGCCGGCCGGAGGAGTACTTCCAGTTCCGGGCCCGCACCGGCTATCCGCGCCGGCCCCAGGAGTACTTCGAGGCCGCGGACGATCCCGAGATCTTCGACATCCTGGGGCCGCGGACGCGGGTCGAGGATGACGAGTCCCGCTATGACCCCAGCCGTTACGAGCGCTACGAGGACTATCTGGCCTGGGCGCTCGAGGAGGGCACGACGCCCAACGGGGTCTTCGGCGCCAAGGTGATGTGGGGGTACTTCAACGGCTTTGTCACCGGCCTGCGCTGGGCAGTTCCCGGCCGGCAGCGGCTGTCGGTCTGCGAGCTGGCGCCGTCCGTCTTCCCCGAGCTCCGCTACCTGTCGGTGACCCGGCGCGACAAGGTGCGCCAGGCCGTCTCGCTGTGGCGGGCGCTGCAGTCGTGGAGCTGGTCGAGCGACGCCGGGGTCGCCCTGGACGAGGCCGACCGCCTGCGCTACAGCGCGGCCGCTATCGACTACCTGGTGTGCGACATCCAGGCGCACGAAGACGAGTGGCAGGGCTACTTCCGCGAATGCGGGGTGCAGCCGTACACCGTGGTGTACGAAGACTTCGTGCAGAACTACGAGGGCACGATCCGCGACATCCTGCGTCACGTCGGCGCCCCGGAGGCGGAGACGGCGGTCATCGCCCAGCCCCGGCTGCGTCCGCAGTCCGATGGGCTCTCGCGCAGCTGGGCCGAGTGGTACCTGGCCGAGACGGGCCGGCTCGCAAGCGCGTAGTCTCGGCCGGGTGTGGATCGACCCGCCCGATGCCTTCGCGGTGCTCGTCCTTGGCCACGGCGCCGGGGCCGGCATGCGCTCGCCCTTCATGGCCGGCTTTTCGGAGGCGATCGGCCGGATGGGCGTGGCCACGCTGCGGTTCGACTTTCCCTACATGCAGGCGGGAAGACGCGCGCCGGATCGCGCCCCCGTGCTGCTGGAGGCGTGGCGGGAGGCATTCGCCGAGGGCGTCGAGCATGCCGGCGGCCGGCCGGTGCTCGCCGGTGGCAAGTCGATGGGCGGCCGCATCGCCTCGATGGCCGCGGCAGAGGGCATGCCCGCCGCCGGGCTGGTGTTCCTGGGCTATCCGCTGCACCCGCCGGGGCGGCCCGACCGGATCCGGGACGCGCACCTGGATGCCGTCTCGGTGCCGATGCTCTTCCTGCAGGGCACGCGCGACGCGTTCGCCCAGCCGGATCTGCTGGCCGGGGTGATCGCCCGGCTGGAGCCGCGGGCAGAGCTCCTCTCGGTCGCCGGCGGCGACCACTCGTTCCGGGTCCCCGGCGGGCCGCGCGACGGCGCCGTCGTCGGCGCGGGGCTGGCCGAGCCGGCGGCCGCGTTCGTGCGCCGGGTCGCTGCCTCGGCCTGACCTAGCCGGCGCCCAGCAGCCAGCGGACGACCTCGAGGTGCTCCTCCGGTGGGTCGCCGTCCATCGCCCACGCGATCGTCTGCCCGATCGTCCAGCCCCGGGCGCGGTCGCGGTCGAGCCCCAGCTCCGGTGTCAGCCGATCCAGGCGGTGCAGCACCTCCCGGCGGCTGTGGCCGAGCTCGGTCGAGCGGACGATCGGCGCCACGGC
>DATCPV010000509.1:0-1621 GCA_036569885.1 Gaiellales bacterium
GGGCTGGATCCTCCTCCAGGTGTACTCCGCCGGGTCGGGTCAGGTGGGCAGCGCCGGCGGCGGCATCGCCTACTTCGCCCACATCGGCGGCTTCATCTTCGGCCTGCTGACGATCAGGTGGTGGGTGCAACGGGCCGAGCCGCCGCCGCCCACACCCCATCCTGGCTACGGGTAACCTGCTGGCATGCTCGACCTCCGCTACGACCCGGAATCGCGATCGGGATTCGTGCGCCTGCGCGAGGGCCAGACCGCCCGCACGCGGGAGCTCTCGCCGAACGCGGTGGCCGAGTACGGGCGGCGGGGCCAACTGCTTGCGATCACGCTCAGCGACATCGACCCGACCGCGGCCGAGTTCCTGCGCACGGCCGATGAGGAGTCGCTCCTGGCCGTGATCCGGGCCCAGACCGGACTGCCGGCATGGACGACCCCGCCGCAGGAGCAGGGCCGTCCGCGGAAGAAGTAGCCAGAGCCTGAGAAGCGCTTAGAGCGCCGACGCGGCGCTTCCGCCGACGCCGTAGGCCTGCATCGCGAGCACGATCCGGTCGGCGCGCAGCACGCCGTTTGCCTGCATCTGGAGCACCGGCAGCTCGCGGGGATCATCGCCCCGGCGGGCCTCCTCGACGGTGACGGTGCGCTCGAGCAGGTCGAGCCGGACGATGTACTCGTACCACGAGATGTCCCATGCGACCGTGATCTTGACCGGCCGCGGCAGGTCGAGCCCGTCGACGGTGACGTTCACGATCGGGTCGCCCAGGCTGCGGGAGATCGCGATCACGCGCTCGACGTGCTCGGACCGGTTGAACGCCTCGAGCGCGACCCGGCGCACGTGGCGGGCGTCCGACTCCTTGCGCCGGGCCTCGGCCAGCTCGGCGTAGCGGGTGCGCTGGGTCTCGAGCTCCTGCTCGAGCTCGCGCTGCACCTGGGCCACCCGGGTCATCTCGGCCGCCCGTTCGTCGAGGGCCGCCGCGGCCGCGTGATGGCGGGCGATCTCTGACTTGTGCGCCGCCTCGGACTGGGCGGCGCGCTCGTCGGCGCGGCGCTTCTCGTCCTGGAGCGAGCGCAGCTCCCGCTCGCGCTTGCGCACCTCGCCCTGGAGATCCTTGAGCTCGCGCTTGATCCCGCGCAGCTCGGCCGCCTGCTGCTCGGCCTTGGCCAGTGCCGATCGCACCCGGTCGAGATCGAACTCCACCGACTGCAGCTGGCCGCGGAGCCGGTCGATGAGCGACTCGCGCTCGCGCAGCAGGTGGTCGGACGGCGGGTTGGCATGCACGGCGACGATCGGACGCCCGTCGGCGCGCCAGCCGCGGCGGTCGGCGCGCTCATAACAGAGCGGGCAGACCTTGGCGAAGCGCTTCGACTGCGGGTCCTGATAGAGGCGTGCAGGTTCCCCCACCAGGAGATGGCGGTGGCACAGGGCGCAGCTAGCGGTATCCTCGACCGTGCTCGGCATTCCGTCCTCGACGCGGGCCAGCCATTCTACCCTGTCGGGGCAGGGTGTGGGGGTGGGCTCAGGCCCGGCAGCCCGAGGAGGTGCCGGTGACCGCGTCGCCAACGGTGCGAAGCGACGGCACCAAGCCGAGGTCGACGAGCCCCGCGACCGGGGTGCGCACCTCGGTCATCC
>DATCPV010000510.1:0-3306 GCA_036569885.1 Gaiellales bacterium
CAGACCGAGCGGCTCATGACCGCGCTCCTGCGGCCGTACACGCTGGCTCCCGGCCTCGAGTACATCTCCGAGACGAGCGCGCTCTCGGCGCACCTCTTCCGCGGTCTGCTGATCGTCGACCGCGACCTGAACGTGATGCCCTCGCTGGCCGAGAACTTCCGTGTCTCGAGCGACGGCACGACGTACATGTTCCAGCTCCGCGCGGGGACGTGCTGGAGCGACGGCGAGCCCCTCACCGCCCACGACTTCGTCTACACGTGGGAGCGCGCGCGGAAGCACTCGACGGGCACGGCGTTCCTGCTCGAAGACGTCGAGCGGGCGACCGCGCTCGACGACCACACGCTCGAGGTGGTGCTGCGCGAGCCGCGCAACTACTTCCCCTACATCCTGGCCTCCCCGCACGCCGCCCCGTGGCCGCGCCACCTGTGCGAATCGCTGGGCGACGACTGGCACGCCCAGCTGCCGCTGGTCTCGAGTGGCCCGTTCGTGCTGTCCGAGATGACGGAAGAGCGCATGCTCATGGTCGCGAACCCGCGCTGGAGCGGCCGGCGGGGAAACCTGCGCGAGATCGAGGTCAGCTTCCGCGTGCACGGGAGGGAGGTGACGGATCTCTGGCGATCGGGTGGGTTGGACGTGCTCTCGAGCCCGTTCGTGCCGGAGGCCGGAGACGACTCGCACACCGATTTTGCGCCCGCCCTGGGGACGGTCATGATCGGCTTTCGCAGTGGGCAGGAGCCGTTCATGGATGTGCGGATGCGGCGGGCGGTGGCCGCTGCTCTCACGCCGGTGGCACGAGAGCTGGAGAGCCTGAGGCTGGTCGGCCGTCCCGCTGCGGGCGGCGGTCTGCTGCCTCCGGCCATGCCCGGCCACGACCATCACGTCACCGCGCCGGTGGACACCGCGACCGTGCGGTCGCTGCTGGCCGAGGCCGGTCACCCCGGCGGGGCCCCGCTGCGGATGCTGATCTCGAGCGGTCTGGAGGTGCTGCAGGAGCCGATCACCGCCGCGCTTCTGGAGGTTGGCCTGCGGGTCGAGTTCTCGGTCAACCCCCGCGGTGCGCGGGTGAGCGACACGCCGACCGACCTGTGGATGGGCGCCTGGCTGGCCGACTACCCCGACCCGGACGGCTTCTTCCGGGGGCTCCTGGTCGACCCGGACGACCCGGTCGCCGACGAGGCGCAGACG
Organism: Gaiellales bacterium; assembly: GCA_036569885.1. Lineage (GTDB taxonomy): Bacteria > Actinomycetota > Thermoleophilia > Gaiellales > JAICJC01 > JAICJC01. The sequence continues at coordinate 1,186 of DATCPV010000510.1, forward strand.
CGCGAGCTGGTCGAGCTGATGAACAGAGCGCGGGCATCTCGCGACCAGGACGAGCGGCTGGCGCTGTACGGGCAGGTGGACCGCTTGCTGGTGGCCGAGTGGGCCGTGCTGGTGCCGTTCTCGTACGCGCGCACGGCGCTGCTCCGGCGCCCCTGGGTGCACGGATTGTGGGCGAACGCGCTCACGCCGCTGCGGTTTGACGCGGTCATGGTCGAGCGCGAGTGAGCGCTCCTGCCGAGCCGGCCCACATGCCGGCGCCCACGGCGGTTCGCCCCCCGACCGCCGAGCTTGCTGCGGCGTTCGCCGCGATCTACATCGTCTGGGGCTCGACCTTTCTGGCGATCCGCTATGCCGTCGAGACGATCCCGCCGTTTGCGATGGTCGCCGCCCGCTGCCTGCTCGGGGGCGCCGTCCTCGTCGCGATCGCGCTGGTCAGGGAGCGGAGCGGCCTGAGTTGGCCGACCTGGCGCGAGTGGGGAGGGTCGGTCGTGCTCGGCGCCTTCCTGTTCGTGGGCTGCCACGGCGTGATCGCCTATGCCGAGGAGCGGGTGCCGTCGGGGACCGCCGCTCTGTGCCTGGCCACGATCCCGCTGTTCGTGCCGTTGCTGGTGTGGGCGCTCCCGGGCGGGGTGCCGCCGTCGCGGCGGCGCACGGCAGCGCTCCTGGGCGGGTTCGGCGGCGTCGCGCTGCTCGTGGCCTCGCAGGACGCCGGCGGGCGGCTGGACCCGCTCCAGGGGGCCATGCTGCTCGGGGCCGCGCTGTCGTGGGCGGCCGGCACCGTCGCGACTCGGGTCGTGCCGGTGCCACGCTCACCGGTGCTCGGCGCGGCGCTGCCGCTGCTCTCCGCGGGAGTGATTCTGATGCTGGTCTCGCTGGGATCGGGGGAGCTCTCGTCCCGCCGCCTCGACCACGTGTCGGCCCGCTCGGCGGGCGGCCTCGCCTACCTGATCGTGTTCGGCACGGTGGTCACGTTCTCGGCCTACGTGTGGCTGCTGCGCGTGGTCTCGCCGTCGCGGGTCGCGACCTATGCGTTCGTCAACCCCGCGGTTGCTGTCATCCTGGGCTGGGGGCTTGCCGGCGAATCGCTGTCGGTGGGCGCGGTGCTTGCGAGCGTGGTCATCCTGGTGGCGGTCGCGGTGGCCGTGTCAGAGCGCGACCGGGCGCCGGTCGCACCCGCCTGATTTGACAGCGATAGGATCGCGATATATCATGACGTAACGCGATAGTCAGAACACGAGAGAGGAGGATTCAATGACATACGCAGAAACACCATCGTTTGGCGGCTACGGCCGCCGTCGCCACCGGCATCGGCACGGAATGCTGATGTTCGGGGGCAAGCACCGGCACGCGCGGGGCGAGTTCCCGTTCGGCCGCGGGGGCCGGCGGGCCGGCCGCGGAGACATCCGCGCCGCCATCCTGGCGCTGCTCAGCGAGAGCTCGATGCACGGATACCAGATCATCCGCGAGCTGTCCGAGCGCACCGGGGGGGCCTGGACGCCGAGCCCTGGGTCGGTGTACCCGACCCTGCAGCAGCTCGAAGACGAGGAGCTGGTCGTCGAACAGAAGTCCGACACCGGCCGGCGCGTCTACGCGCTGACGGAGGCCGGGCGTGAGAAGGCGGCGGCACTGCCGTCGCCCGCACCGTGGGAGCAGGTTGCCGCGGCGGCCAACGACGAGACGGCCGATTTCCGCAGCCTGGTGTTCCAGGTGCTGGGAGCCGTCAAGCAGGTCGCCGGCGCCGGTACCCCGGCCCAGATCGAGGCCGCCCAGGAAGTGCTCCGCACGGCCCGGCGCAGCCTCTACCAGATCCTCGCCGAGGATCCGGCCGAGGAGACCGAGCCCAAGGCGTAGCCACGAGCCTGGTCAGCCCAGCGGGATCGGGTTTGACCAGGCCGTCCGGCCGTCGCCGTCCGCGAGCTCAACGCGGCCGGCGACGGCGCCGGGGGGCGGGTCGAACCTGACCGCCGTGACCAGTCCGGCGGGATCGCGATCGACGATCCGGGCCCGCTGAAGGTAGGCGAGGCGGCCGGTGTTGGCGCGGCAGCCGTCCTCGGGGCCGGTGAGAAGCGTGACCGACCGGCACGGGCTGCAGCGCACCTGCACGCCCCCGGCCACCGGCTC
>DATCPV010000511.1:0-3833 GCA_036569885.1 Gaiellales bacterium
AGCCTGCGTCACCTCGACCGCGAACGGGTGCTGCAGCGGTTCGGAAATCTCGCCGCCGGCACCGCCCAGGCGGGTTTCGACCTGTGCGCCGACCTGGTGCCCGTGGCACCCGCCGCGCACTATCTGATGGGCGGAATCGCCACCGACCTCGAGGGCGCAACGTCGGTCGCCGGCCTCTTCGCCGGCGGCGAATGTGCCTCGACCGGGGTTCACGGAGCCAACCGGCTTGCGTCCAACTCACTGCTCGAATGCTTCGTGTTCTCGCGCCGCGCCGTGGACCGCGGGCTGGCGCGGGCGGACGCCGGCGCCGAGGCGGGCCAACCGCCCGACCGGCCGCTGGGGCGGGCGCCGCTGCCGGAACTGCGCCGGCGGATGTGGCAGGACGCGGGGCCGGTGCGCGACGACAACGGGCTCTCCCGCCTGAGGGCCTGGATCGGCGAGCAGCCCCGCTCCAACCCAATGCTCGTCGCGGAGCTGATCGCCGCCGCAGCCGAACGACGCACCGAGAGCCGGGGTGCCCACCTTCGCCGCGACTTTCCCCAGACCGACCCCACCCAGGCCAGGAGCAGCGAGTGTCCACCGCTTCACTCCAGAGTGTGATCGATGCGGCCCTGGCGGAGGATGCCGGCCGGGGCGACCCCACGACCGAGGCGACCGTACCGGCCGGGCTGACGGCGATCGCGGACGTCGTCATGCGCGAGCCGGGAGTCGTGTGCGGCCTGGGGGTGGCCCACGAGGTCGTGCTCCGGCTCGATCCGAGCGCCGAGATGGAGGTGCTGGTCGGCGAAGGCGAGAGCGTCGCCGAGGCGCCACGCACGGTCGCCCGGATCGAGGGCTCGGCCCGCGCGATCCTGACGGCCGAGCGCACCGCGCTCAACCTGCTGCAGCGGCTGTCGGGCATCGCCACGGCGACCCGCCGGTACGTCGCGGCGGTCGAGGGCACGGGCGTCGAGATCCTCGACACGCGCAAGACCGCGCCGGGACTGCGGCGGCTCGACAAGCTCGCCGTCGCCTGCGGGGGCGGCACGAACCATCGCGCGGATCTCGCCGATGCGATCCTCATCAAGGACAACCACATCGCTCTCGGTGCCGGCGTCCACGAGGCTGTCCTCGCCGCCCGCACTGCCTATCCACACCTGCACGTGCAGGCCGAGGCCGACACGCTGGAGCAGCTCGACGAAGCCATCGCCGCGGGCGCCGACAGCGTCCTGCTCGACAACATGGGCGTCTCCACCCTTCTCGCCGCCGTCGCGCGCACAGGTGGCGCCGTCCGGTTGGAAGCATCCGGGGGCGTCACGCTCGAGACCGTGCGCCCGATCGCCGAAAGCGGCGTCGACGCGATCTCCATCGGCGCGCTCACCCACTCGGTGCGCTCCCTCGACATCTCGCTGGAGGTGCACCCGTGCCCACGCTGACCCCAAAGGAGATCTCGAGCCTGCACGACCAGGTGCGGGCGCTCGCGGCCGAGCGCAACGCCGTCATCCTCGCCCACAACTATCAGCTGCCCGAGGTGCAGGACGTCGCCGACCTGGTGGGCGACTCCCTGGGGCTGTCGCAGGCGGCCGCCCGCACAGAGGCCGACGTCATCGCCTTCTGCGGCGTCCACTTCATGGCCGAGACGGCCGCGATCCTCTCACCGTCGCGGACGGTGCTGATCCCCGACCTGGATGCCGGCTGTTCGCTGGCCGCGACGATCGACGCCGACCAGCTGCGATCCTGGAAGGCCGAAAACCCCGGCGCCGTCGTCGTCAGCTACGTGAACACGACCGCCGAGGTGAAGGCGCTCTCGGACTACTGCTGCACCTCCGGCAACGCGCGGGCGGTGATCGAGGCCGTGCCGGCCGACCGCGACATCCTGTTTCTGCCCGACATGTTCCTCGGCGCGTACCTCGAGCGCGTCACGGGCCGCAAGATGAAGGTCTGGCCCGGCGAGTGTCATGTCCATGCCGGCATCCGCACCGACGATGTCACCCGGATGCTGGACGCGCATCCATCGGCCGACCTCCTGATCCACCCCGAGTGCGGCTGCGCCAGCCAGTGCATGTACGCGGCATCGGAGGACGAGGCGATCGGCCGGCGCACGCAGGTGCTCTCGACCGAGGGCATGGTCGGGCACGCCACCCGCTCGCCCAAGCGCGACTTCGTCGTCGCGACCGAGACCGGCATCCTGCACAGGCTGAGCCGCGAGGCTCCCGACAAGCGCTTCTACGCCATGTCCGAGCGGGCGGTGTGCCGCTACATGAAGATGATCACGCTGCCGAAGCTGCGCGACGCGCTGCGCGACATGCGCCACGTCGTGACGGTCGACCCCGAGGTCGCAGACCGGGCCCGGGGGGCGATCCAGCGCATGGTCGAGATCGTCTAGGGATGCTGATCCTGGTGCCGACGGCGCTCGAGTCCGACCTGCTGTTCCCGGATGGAGCCCCGGGCCGGGTGGTGGTGTGCGGGTTCGGGCTGGCCGCGGCGGGCGCGGGGGCGGCGCACGCGATCGCCGTCCATCCGGCCACAGCCGCTGACGGCATCGTCCTGGTGGGGGCGGCGGGGACATACGACACCGGCCGCCACCCGGTCGGCTCGGCCATGATCGCGGGCTCGATCCGGTGCGAAGGCATCGGCGCCGGCTCGGGGGACGGCCATCGCTCGGCCGCCGCACTGGGGTTCGCCGAGTCCGACGCGATCGAACTGGGTGACGGCGACGAGTTGCTGTCTGTGACGGCCGCGGCGGGGTCGGCGCGGGAGGCCGCCGAGCGCAAGGCCCGCCACCCCGCGGCCGCCGGCGAGGAGATGGAGGGATATGCGGTTGCGGTTGCCGCCGGGCTGTTCGGAGTCGGCCTCACAATCGTCCGCGGCTTCTCCAACGCCGCCGGCGATCGCGACCGGGCGGGTTGGCGGCTGGCGGACGCCCTCGGCCGGGCGGGCGCAATGGTGAACGGAGCCGTGCGGTGAAGCTGCGGCTCGGCCTGTCCACGTGCCCGAACGACACGTTCGCGTTTCACGCCATCCTCGAGCGCCGCATCGATCTGCGCGGGCTCGAGTTCGAACCCGAGCTGCTCGACGTGCAGCAGTTGAACGACGGCCTCTTGGCAGGCCGCTACGACGTGTCCAAGGCCAGCTTCTACGCTGCGCTTCTGCTCGCCGGCAACTACGGCGTGGTGCGCTCGGGGGCCGCCCTCGGCTTCGGCGTCGGCCCTCTGGTGGTCGCCGCGCGGCCAGACATCCGGCCGAGCCCCGAGGCGCGCGTCCTCTGTCCCGGGCCGACGACGACGGCGACGCTCCTCTACCGGTCGCTGCACCCGGGCGAGGGCGAGATCGGCCACGCGGTGTTCTCCGACATCGGGCCCGCGCTGCGGCGCGGCGATGCCGACCTCGGCGTCCTGATCCACGAGGGCCGGCTCACGTACCGCCGCGACGGGCTGCATCTGATCGAGGATCTTGGCGACTCGTTCGAGCGGTTGGCGCGGGCGCCGTTGCCACTGGGCGGGATCCTGGCCCGGCTGACGCTGCCCGACGGTGTCGCAGAACGCGTCGCGGGGGTGCTGCGCGATTCGATCGCCTACGCCTGGGCAAACCCCGACGAGGTGCTGGTCACGATCCGCCGGTACGCGCAGGAGCTGGGCGAGGACGTGATCTGGCCCTACGTGAAGCTGTACGTCAACGACCACACGGTCGACCTGGGCGACGACGGCATCCGGGCCCTCGAGACGCTCGAGCGGACGGCGGGAGCGGCGGGCGCACTGCCGGACGACACCCCGAAATTGCAAATCCTGGGCGATCCATTTCCTTGCACAGAGCCGCGCAGCCATATTGCGGCGTCTGAAACCTCGGTTTAGACG
>DATCPV010000512.1:0-2962 GCA_036569885.1 Gaiellales bacterium
CTGATGGCGCCGCTGCACCATCACTTCGAGATGATGGAGTGGACCGAGAACAAGATCATCGTCCGCTTCTGGATCGCGGCATCGATGTTCGGCGCCAGCGGATTCGTCCTCTACTACCTCTTCTTCAGCAAGTACCGGTGAGCGGGCGCTACCTGGTTGTGGGGCTTGCCCGCTCGGGCATCGCGGCCTGCGAGGCGATCGCGCGCGTGTGGCCCGGCTCCGAGATCGTGGCCGCCGACGCGCGGCCGGACGCCGACACCTCGGCGCTCGCTGCCCTTGGGATCGAGTGTCACCTGGGGGGCGGAATCGTTCCCGTGGACGGGCTCACGGCGCTCGTCAAGAGCCCCGGCGTGCCCGGAGAGATTCCCCAGGTCGTAGCCGCACGCGCCGTCGGCGTACCCGTGTGGAGCGAGGTCGAGCTCGCCGCACGGATGCTGCCAAACCCGATCGCAGGTGTCACAGGCACCAACGGCAAGACGACCACCACGCATCTGGTGGGGGCGATGCTGCGCTCGGGCGGCCTCGAGTGCGAGGTCGCCGGCAACGTCGGCCGGGCGCTGTCGGAGCTCGCCGGCCGGATCGGCGACGACGTCTGGATCGCCTGCGAGCTCTCGAGCTTCCAGCTCGAGGACATTGACCGGCTGCACTGCCGGGTGGCGGTGGTGCTGAACCTGACCCCCGACCATCTCGACCGTCACGGCAGCATGGATGCCTACGTCCGCGCCAAGCTCCGCATCCTCGAGAATCAGGCCGCCGGCGACACGGCCGTCCTGAACGGCGACGACCCGCTGCTGCGGGCCGCCACGCTCTCCGGCGGAGGCGAGCGGGTGTGGTTCACCGCCGCCGAGCGCGGCTCGGTCGACTGGGAGCACGCCCGCCTGCGCGGCGAGCACAACCTCGAAAACGCCCTTGCGGCGGCGGCCGCCGCCCGTGCGGCCGGAGTCTCGGCCGAGGCAATCGACGCCGCGGTGCGTGCGTTTCACCCGCCGCCGCACCGCCTCGAGACCGTCGCCTCCGGGGGCGGGGTGGAGTGGGTGAACGACTCCAAGGCCACCAACCCCGACGCGACCATCAAGGCGCTGACCGCGTTCGACGCGGGCCTCCACCTGATCCTGGGCGGCTCGCTCAAGGGCGCGTCGTTCGACGCCCTGGCACAGGCTGTGGCGTCCGGGCCGGTCGCCTGCTCCTACCTGATCGGTGCCGCCGCCGACGCCCTGGCCGACGCGCTCGCGGCGGCCGGCGCGCCCTACCGCCGCTGCGAGACCCTCGAGCGGGCGGTGCAGACCGCGGCCGCCCGGGCGAAGCCAGGCGACACGGTGCTGCTCTCGCCGGCCTGCGCGAGCTTCGACCAGTTCCGCGACTACGAGCACCGCGGCGACCGCTTCCGCGAGCTGGCCCGCGAGGCCGCTCAACCGGGGACAGTCCCCGAACGCCGGCTGTGACGAAGACGTGACGGGTTGCGACCGGGGACTGTCCCCGGTTGGGAGGTTTCCGGCTCGCGTCGGCGAATACGCGCGGAGGGGAGATGGTTGATCGGGGGAGCGGTGGCCGGGCTGAGTGCGATCGAGGAACGTGGGAAGAGCGAACCAGTCGCCGGGCGGCGGCCGCGCTCGCGACCCCGGCAGGCGGCGGGTACCCACCAGATCGAGTACCACCTGCTGCTGCTGCTGACGCTCGGCCTCGTCGCCTTCGGGCTGATCATGGTCTACAGCGCCTCGAGCGGCGTCGCGGTGGTCGACGGCCAGAATCCGGTCTCGCCCCTGATCCGCGAGGGCGTCTATGCGGTGCTCGGCATCGGCTGCATGGCCGGCGCCGCCCGCTTCCCGTACCGCCGGCTGCGACTGCTGGCGCCGGTGCTCATGCTGCTTGCGCTGGCGGGTCTCCTGCTGGTCAAGGTGCCCGGCATCGGCGTGCGCATCAACGGTGCCGAGCGCTGGATCGTCGCCGGCCCGCTGACGCTGCAGCCGTCGGAGTTCGCAAAGCTCGCGATGGTGGTCTTCTGCGCCGCCGTGCTGACCGCCCGCAAGCGCGCGCCGCGGACGATCAAGGAGGTCGTGAACCCCGTCGGCGGCGTCGCGCTGATCGTGTGCGCGCTGGTGGCGCTCGAGCCCGACCTGGGCACGACCATCGCGATCGCCATCATGGTGACGGGCGTTCTCATCGTGGCCGGCACGCCGTTTCGGCTCCTGGTCGGGACGGCGGCGATCGTCTCGACCGGCGCAGCCTTCATCATCTCCCAGAACGCCTACATGCACGCGCGCCTGCTGGCCTTCCTGCACCCGTGGGCCGACGCCGGCGGCAGCGGCTACCAGAACGTGCAGGCGCTCCTGTCGCTGGGATCCGGCGGGATATGGGGGAAGGGACTGGGTCAGGGGACCGTCAAGATCAACTACCTGCCCGAGGCCCCGAGCGACATGATCGCCGCCGTCATCGGCGAGGAGCTCGGCCTGATCGGGATCCTGGTGACCGCACTCGCCTTCGCCGCCTTCGCGGTGCTCGGCTTCCGGGTCGCGATGCGCACCCGCGACCCGTTCGGCCGCTTCCTGGCCACCGGCATCACGTGCCTCGTCACCGGCCAGGCCATCGTCAATCTGGGCGCCGTGCTCGGGTTCCTGCCACTGACTGGCGTCCCGCTGCCGCTGATAAGCTCAGGCGGATCGAGCCTGATCGTGTTCCTCACCTTGATCGGCACGCTCCTGAACGTCGCCGACGGCCAGAGGGCGCCAGCCCGCAAGGTCGTGCCTGCCGATGACACCACCGCCAGCCGCCCCCGATCCCGGCCGCAGCCCGCGAGTGCTGATCGCAGCCGGCGGAACCGCCGGACACGTCGTGCCGGCTCTGGCGGTGGCCGCCGAGCTCACGGCTAGAGGCGCCCACGTGGTCTTCGCCGGCACGGGGGAGCGCATCGAGGCGCGACTCGTTCCGGCGGCCGGCTATCCGCTGCACACCTACCGCGTGACCG
>DATCPV010000513.1:0-4154 GCA_036569885.1 Gaiellales bacterium
AGGAAGAACACGAACGTCGTGACGAGGTACTGGATCCCGATCACCTTGTGGTCGGTGTTGACCTTGAAGTAGTCCTTCCACGTGTAGGCGCCGTGGTTCGAGTGATCCTCGTGGGCCGGCGTGGGATTGCCGATCAGGTAGCCCCACCAGTAGTCCCAGCAGCCGATCCCGATCGTGAAGCCGACACCGGCGAAGATGAGCAGGAACGTCTGGACGACGCCGTCGCTGTAGGCGACGCGGCCGGTTGCGTGGCGGATGAGCATCACGATGCCGGCTGCGGCCAGCCCCATCACGGCGGAGACCCACATCGCCCGTACCCAGCTCCCGCGCAGCCAGACGCTCCGGCTGGGGCCGCCGCCGTGTCCGTCGGCGTGGAGCCCGGGGGCTTGAAGCTCGGGGGCCTGTGCAACCATCAGCCGCCGCCTTTCAGAAGGTAGGACACCAGTGCATCGATCTGAGCCGACGTCAGGGATGTGGCAAACGTGCTCGGCATGATTCCGTTCGAGTACCCGGTAACGACCACCTTACCCGGGTCGATGATCGACTCGCGCACGTACTGCGCAGCGGTCTCGCCCTTTCCGTACTTGGCCGCGTCGGCCGTCAGATGGTCGAGGTCGGGGCCGATCTTGCCGGTCGACTTCGCCGGAGCGAAGGTGTGGCAGGCGGCGCAGCCTGCCGACGTGAATGTCGCCGCGGCGTCGCCGCTGCCGCCGGTGGAGGGTGGTGGGGCCTTGGCCAGCTTCTGCTGCGCGGCGATCCACTTCGTGAAGTCCGAGGGCGTCATCACGACCGCCAGGGCGCGCATCTGGCCGTGGCCGATGCCGCAGAGCTCCGCGCACACGATCACGTACGTTCCCAGCCTGTCGGGAGTGGCGTCCACCGACGTCGGCGTGCCGGGAACCACGTCCTCGCCGATCCGGAATGCGGGAATCTTGAAGCTGTGGATGACGTCGGTCGGCGGGGAGTGCAGCCGGAACTCGACCTGCCGCCCCAACGGCAGCGCCAGGATGCCGGTGTGCAGGTGGCCGTACTTGGGATAGGTGAACGACCACTCGAACTGGCGCCCGCTCACGTTCACCACCAGGTGGCCCTTGGTGAGCGACTCGTTGCGGTTCAGCACGTACGTGGCCGCGACCGCGAAGCTGAGGACGATCACGATCGGGACCACCGTCCAGATGATCTCGAGCCCGGTGTGGCCGTGGATCGGCGCCCCATCGGACATGTCGCCGGGACGGGCGCGGAACTTCCACATCGAGTAGCCCAGGAACGAGACGACGACCGCGAAGATGATCGCCGAGACGACCAGCAGCCACAGGTAGAGGGTGTCCTCGCGCCGCGCCTCGACCGCGGCCGCGGGGGGGATCCAGTCGGGCAGCCACAGAATTGCTCCCAACGCACCGATCGCACCCGCGATCAGCGCGAAGATCCCGACCTTTGCAAACGCCGACACCAGGTGCATCTTATGGGAGGCATGGGATGGGGGCAACGGAGACCCCTCCGGCCACGCTCACTCCCAGGCCGGCGGCCCCGACCGGAGCCGAAGCGGAGTCCCCAGTCCCCGGCTGCGGGCACCCTGCAGAACGTGCCACGCGGCCGCCACGTCGGCCATGGCCAGCCCGACCGGCGTGACCACGATCCGCTGGGAGTCATCGCCGCGTCCCGGGTGGCGGCCGACGACGACATCGGCCAGCTCGACCGCCTCCGAGCCGTCCGCCGGCACCAGGCCGGCCGCCACGAGCCGCTGCGCGTAGCGGCCCGGGTGGGTCGATTCGTGCTCCCAGTCGTCGACGACCAGCACGTCGGTCACGGCCTGCAGCTCGAGCGGCCCGTCCAGGCTCGAGACCAGCACCACGGTCGTTCCCGGATCGATCCAGCCGGCGGCGAAGCTCGGCTCGACCGCCATGGTCGCAGGCACCACCACGGCGGCGCCGCAGACGGCGTCCTCGGCCGTGGCCGCCGGCCGCACGTCCGGCCCGCCGGCCGCTCGCGCGCGCTCGCAGAACCGCCGGCAGCGGTCGGCGGCCGGGTCGTAGACCCGCACCTCGCGCAGCTCCGGGAGCACCACCCGCAGTGCCGCGAGCTGGGTGTGGGCGAGCACCCCCGCCCCGAGCAGGCAGGCGACGCGGGTGCCCGGATCGGCCAGGTGCCGAAGCGCGACGCCCGTCACCGCGCCGGTGCGCATGGCCGAGACCACCGTCCCGTCCATCACCGCCAGCGGCAGACCGGTCTCACGGCTGGTCAGGAGCACGAGCGCGTTCGCGCGGGGCAGGCCGTTGCGGGCCGGGTTGTCCGGCACGCTGGGAATCCACTTGAGCCCGGCGACGTCGAACTCGCCGCCCACGTAGGCGGGCATCGCCATGATGCGGCCGTCCCGCTCCTCGGTGCCCGGCTCGTCGGCCCAGGTGATCATGGCCTTGTGCGGCATACGCACCTCGCCGGCGGCCTTGATGCGGAAGGCGCGCTCGATGACGTCCACCATCGCGGCCATGTCGGTGCCGCCGGCCGCGACCACGTCCTCCTGCGAGAGGAACACGAACTCCGGCGTCGCCATCTAGACGAAGACCACGTGGACGTCGCCGGGGCCGTGGACGCCGCGGATCAGCGTCTGCTCGATGTCCGCCGTGCGGCTCGGGCCGGTGATCAGCGTGACCGCCGACGAGGCGCGCAGCTCGGGCTCGATCACCGTCAGCGCCGTGGCGAGGTCGGGCACGAGCTGGTCGGCCCGGGCTTCGACGACATGCACCGGGTCGACGAGGCTCGGCCGGCGCCCGCCCAGAAGCCGCGACGACACCACCACCGTCCCGGTCTCGGCGACGAGCGCCAGGCACGGCGTCACCGAGACGCCCTCGCCCCGCAGGCGGTCGAGTGCCTCACGACCGTGATGGACGTGGCCGCCGACCGCTTCGAGCGCGGCGGTGAAGCGGTCGATCACCGCCCGCCCCGCAGGTCGCGGGTGCGCGCCCACCGCCGAAGGACAGGCACATGCATAAACGGGGCCTGGCCGCGGATATTCACGCGGCGGGCGGCACGGGTCGTCAGGCGGTAGAGCCACGGCCGGCTCCAGGCCGCGCTCAGGGCGCGAAACGCCAGCCGCTCCAGGCGTCCGGCCGACGTCGCCGCGCGGTCACGGCGCAGGCCGAGCAGCAGCTCGTGCAGGGGGATCCCGACGGGGCAGACGTCGTCGCAGGCGGCGCACAGAGACGACGCCTGGCCGAGCTCGTCGAGGCCGTCCTGAGGGTGCAGAAGCGGGGTCAGGACGGCGCCGATCGGTCCACCGTAGACCCAGCCGTAGGCGGTCCCGCCCACCTGGCGGTAGACCGGGCAGACGTTCTGACAGGCGCCGCAGCGGATGCAGCGAAGGACGCTTTGGTACTCCGTCTCGCGCACTCGGGAGCGGCCGTTGTCGAGGATCACGACGTGCATCTCGGCGGGACCGTCCTGCTCCTCGCCGCGACGCGGACCGCCGAGCATGGTCACGTAGGAGGTGATCTTCTGGCCCGTGCCGGAGCGGGTCAGGAGCGGCAGGAGCGTGGCCAGGTCGGATAGATGGGCCACCACCCGCTCCATGCCCATGATGGCGATATGCACGCGTGGCAGCCCCGAGCACATGCGGCCGTTGCCCTCGTTCGTGACAAGCACCAGGGTGCCCGTCTCGGCAACGCCGAAATTGACGCCCGTGATGCCCACCGGCGCGCGCAGGAACCGCTCGCGCAGGTGCGCGCGCGCGAAGGCCGTGAGCGCGGCGGGGTCGTCACCGATCGGGTGCCCCGCGAGCGGCTCGAGCAGCGTCCGCACGTCGTCGCGGCTCTTGTGGATGGCGGGGATGATGATGTGCTCGGGAGCCTCGCCCGCCGTCTGTACGATGAACTCGCCCAGGTCGGTCTCGATCACGTCGATCCCGGCGGCCTGCAGCCGCTCGTTGAGGCCGATCTCCTCGGCCGCCATCGACTTGCCCTTGACCACCTCGCGGCCGTGCCGCAGCACGACACCGGTGATGTAGGAGGCCGCGTCGGCCCCGGTCGCGGCCCGGTGGACGGTGGCACCCTGTCGCTCCAGATTTCGCTGCAGCGCGTCGAGCAGTGCCGGCAGATCGGCGATGGCCGACGACAAGCTGGCGTCCGTAGCCGTCTCGGGCGTCGAGACGGTCGTGAGCG
>DATCPV010000514.1:0-3118 GCA_036569885.1 Gaiellales bacterium
GTTGCCCGGCTTGACGCTGCCGCCGTACTGGATGCGCACCCGCTCGCCCACTCCGTGCGACCCCTCGACCAGCCCGCGGATGAACGCGTGGGCGGCCTGGGCCATCTCCGGCGTCGCCGTGAGACCGGTGCCGATCGCCCAGACGGGCTCGTATGCCAGCGTCGTCGCCGCCGCGGCGCGATGACCGGACCGCCGGTGTGCCTGGTGATCCTCGACGGCTGGGGCCTGGCGCCGCCGGGGCCGGGAAACGCCGTCCACCTGGCCCAAACGCCGGTGTTCGACGGGCTCTGGGCCGCCAACCCACACACGCAGCTCGATGCCTCCGGCCGGGCGGTGGGCCTGCCCGACGGGCAGATGGGCAACTCCGAGGTCGGTCACACGAACCTGGGGGCGGGCCGGGTGGTGCGCCAGGATCTCGTCCGCATCGACGACGACCTCGAGTCGGGCGCGTTCTTCGAGAACCCAGTGCTGGTGGACGCATGCCGGCGCGCGCGCGGCGCGGCCCTGCACCTGCTCGGCCTCGTGTCCGACGGCGGCGTGCACAGCCACGTGCGGCATCTGCGCGGGCTCCTCGAGCTGGCCTCGCGCGAGCGGGTCGAGCGGGTGCACGTCCACGCCTTCACCGATGGCCGCGACACCTCGCCGACCGGCGGAGCAGGCTTCCTCGTGGGCATCCCCGGCGTCGCCACGGTCTGCGGGCGCTACTACGCCATGGACCGCGACCGCCGGTTCGACCGCGTCAAGCGCGCCTACGACGCGATCGTCCACGGGATCGGCGAGCGCGCCGACGACGCCGTCGCCGCCGTGCGCGCCTGCTACGAGGCGGGGGAGACCGACGAGTTCATCCAGCCGATCGTTGTCGGCGACCCGGCCCAGGGCCGCATCCGGGCCGGGGACACGGCCATCTGCTTCAACTTCCGCCCCGACCGCGTCCGCGAGCTGACGCGTGCCCTCGTCGATCCGGAGTTCGAGGAGTTCGACCGCGGGGCCGAGCCGCCGCTGCCCTTCTTCGTCCAAATGACGGAGTACGCCGAGGACATCCACGCTCCGGTGGCGTTTGCGGGCGAGCCGCTCACCAACGTGTTGGCATCGACCCTGGCCGCCGCCGGGATCGCCCAGGTGCACGCCGCCGAGACCGAGAAGTACGCCCACGTGACCTACTTCTTCGACGGCGGGTCGGAACACCGCCAGCCGGGCGAGACGTGGGAGCTCGTCCCCTCGCGCCGCGACATCCCCACCTACGACCGCGCTCCCGGTATGAGCGCCGAGGGCGTTGCCGAGCGGTTCTGCGAGCGGATGGCTTCCGCCGAGGTTGGCTTCGGGCTGGTCAACTTCGCGAACCCCGACATGGTCGGGCACACCGGCGTGATCCCGGCGGCGGTGGAGGCGGTGCAGACCACCGACCGCTGTCTGGCGCGGGTGGTGGAGACGGTGACGGCCCGCGGGGGCGTGTGCCTGGTGACGGCCGATCACGGCAACGCCGAGGTCATGCTGAACCCCGACGGCAGCCCCAACACCGCTCATACGACCAATCCGGTGCCCTTCATCGCCACTCGCCCGGGGCTGCGCCTTCGCGCGAGCGGCCGGCTTGCAGACGTGGCGCCGACGGTGCTCGACATGCTCGGCGTCGCGAAGCCGGACGTGATGAGCGGACGCTCCCTCCTCGCCTAAGGCAGCCGACTGTGGAGGGTGGTACGGCCCGCCACCGGCTCCATGTGGGCGAATGTCTATACTCGCCTTGGTTCTCGTAACCAAGAGTTCACCAGTTGGCCCTTCCGCAGCCTGACCCCGCCGTACTCCAACTCGCCCGCAGGGGCGACGAGCGTGCGTTCGCCCTGATCGTACGGCAGTACCAGACGCCGCTCTACAACTACGTGGCGCGCGTGCTGAACGGCGATCGGGCCCTGGCCGAGGACCTGTGCCAGGAGGTCTTCCTGCGCGTCTACCAGGCCCTGCCGGGATTTGACTCGCGCTGCCAGTTCACGACATGGCTGTTCCAGGTCGCCAAGCACCGCGTAGTCGACGAGTTGCGGGCCCGCGAGCGCCGGGGGCGGCCCACGGTCGAGCTGAGCTCGGCGCCGCAGCTGAACCTCTCGGTGGCACCGGCCGAGTCGCCCGAGAACATGGACGTGGTGTGGGAGGCAATCGGCCGGCTCAGCCTCGACCTGAAGATGGCGCTGCTGCTGCGCGACGTGGTCGGGCTCTCCTACGCCGAGATCTCCGAGGCCCTGGACACGACCCTGGCCACCGTCAAGTGGCGCATCTACAAGGCCCGCGAGACGGTGGTCGCAGACCTCACCCGGGAGGGGTTCCACACCGGCCGGGGCCGGCACGCACCGGCCGCACAGGCTCAGTAGCCCTCGGCCAGGCGCGATCCGAGCCGGGACGGAAGGCCGGCGGCCCTGATCGCCTGCTGGGCGGCGGCGATGTCGTATTCGACCCGCCGCCAGCGAACGGTGCCCGTCTCGAGCTCGACGGTCAGGTACGCCGCCCGCGGGTCGCCGTCGCGCGGCTGGCCGACGGAGCCGGGGTTGAGCAGGAAGGGGCCGGGCTTGACGATCATCTCGGTTCCGGCCGGAGCGAGCCCGCCGATGAACGCGCCGTCGGCGTACCCGTATGCCAGCGGCACGTGGCTGTGGCCGACCATGCCGAGTGCCGACGTCTGGTGCTCGATGCAGATCGCGGCCGTCCGGTCGTCGATCACGTACTCCCACACGGGGTCGCGGATGCTGCCGTGGTTGAGCTCCACGTCGTGGCGCTCGCCGGACGGGCGCAGCTCTGACAGCCGCCGCAGCTGCTCCGGGTCGAGCACGCCCATCGTCCATTCGGCCGCCGCACGGGCGTCGTGGGAGAAGGCGTCGAGCTTGATCTCGCCGGTGATGACCATGTCGTGGTTGCCCGACAGGCTGATGTCGGCGCGGTCGAGCACGATCTCGAGGCATGGCCCGGGAGAGCCACCGTATCCGGTCAGGTCACCCAGGCACCACAGCTCGTCGGCCCCGTCTGCGGCGATGTCTGCGAGCACCGCCTCGAGCGCCGGTAGGTTCGCGTGGACGTCCGAGATGACCGCGACCTTCACGTCGGGTGACTACTCGCCTTCGGGACCGTCGAACTCGGG
>DATCPV010000515.1:0-3230 GCA_036569885.1 Gaiellales bacterium
CGCCAAGGCCGACGGCGCGGCGCATCCGGCGGCCGGCCCGGCTCGAAACGACCGCGACTCCCAGGCTGCGGCGAGTGGGCGCCTCGCCCCGCCCGAGCGCCTCGGCGCGCAGGCGCAGGTCGGCGCCGGCGGCGAGCGCCAGCACGAGGCCGCCGTCGAGGCGGATGGTGTTCACTCCCAGGAGCCCGCCGTGCGCATCGACCAGCGGCCCGCCGGCGGAGCCGCGCGCGACCGCCGCGGTGTGCTCGACCGAGCCGCCGATGCGGCGGCCACGCGGGCCGCGGAACGAGCGGCCGAGCGCCGAGATCGCGCCCGGCGTCACCCGCAGTGCCCCGTCGCCAAGCCGGGCCAGGGCGAACACGGCCGTGCCCAGCTGCGGCTCCGGCCGCTCCCACGAGATCGCGGGCGCATCGCCCGTCTCGACCTCGACCACGGCCAGGTCGCCGGCCGCGTCGATCGCAGCCGGCCGGCCCTCGACGCGGCGGCCGTCACCGAAGATCGCGGTCACCGCCTCTCCGCGCACGGCGTGGGCACACGTCAGCACCCGGTCGGGCGCAATCACCACGCCCGACGCCGGCCTCCACCCGAACCGCAGCCCGACCACCGCGGGCCCGGCATGCTTCACCGCGTCCGCGGTCGCCTGCTGAAGGTCTTCCAAAACACTCATCGCTGCTCGCTCCCACTCGAGTTGATAGTCAATAGCAATCTGCAAGTTACTCCTCGCAGCCACGATTCGCAAGCCGGATACGATGGGCGCGTGGACGAGCCCCCAAAACCGTCACCGCTCGCCGAGGCGATGGCCCGGGTGGGCGACCGCTGGTCGCTGCCTGTTGTCGAGGCACTGCTCGAGGGCCCCCGCCGGTTTGGAGAGCTGGCCGAGTCGCTGCCGGGCATCTCCCCCAACATCCTCACCGACCGGCTGCGAAGCCTCGAGCGGGATGCGCTCGTCGTCGCCCGCCCGTACTCGCATCGGCCCCCTCGGTCGACCTACGAACTGACCGCCGAGGGCCGCGCGCTCGCAGGCGCCGTGCGCCTCCTGAGCGAGTGGGGGGCGCGCCACAGCGGCGAGGAGGAACAGGTGCGGCACGCCGTCTGCGGCACCCCGCTCCAGGTGCGGTGGTACTGCCCCACGTGCGACCAGACCGTCGACGAGGACGCAGCCGAGGGGCTGCACTACGCGTGATCTCGGTTGACGACGTCCGCGCGGCGGCCGACCGCCTGGACGGTGTCGCCCACCGCACGCCCGTCCTCACCTCACGGACGCTCGACGCCCGCACCGGCGCGAGCGTGTTCGTGAAGGCCGAGTGCCTGCAACGCGGCGGAGCGTTCAAGTTCCGCGGCGCCTACAACATGATCTCGGGGCTGCCCGCCGAGACGCGAAGCCGCGGCGTGGCCGGCTACTCGTCAGGTAACCACGCCCAGGCGGTTGCGATCGCCGCGGGGATGCTGGACTCGACGGCCGTGATCCTGATGCCGGCCGACACGCCCACGGCCAAGCTCGAGGCCACCCGCGGCTACGGCGCGGAGGTGATCACGTACGACCGCTACCGCGAGGATCGGGAGGCGCTGGGCGCCACGCTGGCGGGCGAGCGCGGCCTCACGCTCGTTCCGCCGTACGAGCACCCGGCCATCATGGCCGGGCAGGGCACAGCCGCCCTCGAACTGCTCGAGCAGGCGCCGGGGCTCGACCTGCTGCTGGCGCCGGTCGGTGGCGGCGGGTTGATTGCGGGCTGCGCCACGGCGGCCAAGGCGCTGTGCCCCGACATCCGGGTGGTGGGAGTCGAGCCCGAGGCCGGCGACGACACGCGCCGGTCGCTGGCCGCCGGCGAGCGGGTGCGGATCGAGACACCCAGGACGATCGCCGACGGCCAGCAGAGCGACATCCCCGGCCGGCTCACGTTCGAGGTCAACCGCCGCCTGGTGGATGCCGTCGAACTCGTTTCGGACGCCGAGATCGTCGCCGCGATGGCGTTCGTGTTCGACCGCATGAAGCTCGTCGCCGAGCCGAGCGGGGTGTCGGCACTGGCGGCGCTGCTCGCCGGGCGCGTCTCGGCGCCCGGTGCCCGGGTGGGCGTGATCGTCTCGGGTGGCAACGTCGGCGTATCCCGGTTCTGCGAGCTGCTCGGCCGCCCGGCCGGATGACCCAGCCCGACCGCGACTTCCGCGCGGCCGAGTCCGAGCGAGTCGGCCCCGGGCCGCCGGTCGCGCCCGGTGGAGTGCGGCGCCTGCTGCGGCTCGCGACGATGGATATCGGCCCCCTGCGGCGGCGGCGCGACTTCCGCCTGCTCTGGATCGGCCAGGGCGTGTCGTTCTTCGGGTCGATGATCACCTACGTCGCGCTGCCGTATCAGGCCTACCAGCTGAGCGGCTCCTCACTCGTGGTCGGGCTGCTCGGGCTGGCCGAGCTGGCCCCGCTCCTGGTGGCGGCCTTCATCGGCGGCGCGCTCGCCGACGCCGTCGACCGGCGGCGGATGATGCAGGTGACCGAGCTGCTGTTCGCGGCCGCGTCGATGGTGCTCGTCGGAAACGCGCTGCTGCCGCACCCGCAGCTGTGGCTCCTGTTCGTGATGTCGGTGCTGCTCGCGACCCTCGACGGGCTGCAACGGCCGTCGCTCGACGCCCTGACCCCGCGGCTGGTGGAGCGCGACGAGCTGCCCGCCGCCGGGGCGCTGGCGTCGTTTCGGATGACGATCGGCATGATCGCCGGCCCGGCCGTCGGCGGCGTGCTGGTGGCGACGGCCGGCCTGCCCGCGACCTACGCCGTCGACGTCGCGACGTTCGCCGTGTCGCTGGCGGCGCTGCGGATGATGCGGGCGGTGCCGCCGCCGGCCGAGGCAGAGCCACCCAGCATGGCGCGGATCCGTGAAGGCCTGCTCTACGCCCGGAGGCGGCCCGAGCTGATGGGCACCTACATCGTCGACATCGTGGCGATGTTCTTCGGCATGCCGATGGCGCTCTTCCCGGCCGAGGCGACCCACCTTGGCGGTGCGGGCGTGCTCGGCCTGCTCTATGCGGCACCGGCGGTCGGCTCACTGCTGGCGACCCTGACGAGCGGGTGGGTCGCCCACGTCCACCGCCACGGCGCCGGCGTCTGCATCGCCGCGGCCGTGTGGGGCGTGGGCATCATCGGCTTCGGCCTGGCGCCGGGCCTGGCGCTGGCCCTGGTCGGCCTGGTGGTGGCGGGCGGCGCCGACATGGTCTCGGGCATCTTCCGCGGGACGATCTGGAAC
>DATCPV010000516.1:0-2919 GCA_036569885.1 Gaiellales bacterium
GTGCGGGCACGAGCCGCGACACCAGGCCTTCGAGCGCCGGCTCCGGTGGGGCCAGAATCGCGACCACGCCGGTCGCCTCGGGCACGGTGAAGTTGAAGTACGGCCCCGCCACCGGATTGGCCCCGCCCAGCACCTGGGCGAGCTTGTCGGCCCAGCCGGCGTACCACACCACCCGGTCGATCGACCGCTCGACCTCGGCCTCGCCCGAGCACGCGTCAGCCAGGCCCTCCGCCCGTGTCTCCATCATCTCGCTCAGCCGGTAGAGCACCTGGCCGCGGTTGTACGCGGTCGCGCCCGACCACTTCGCGACGGCCGCGCGGGCGGCGCGCACCGCATCGCGGGCATCCTTGCGCGAAGCGCGGGCGACGTTGTGGCCGTCCACCTCGTAGGTGCGGCCCGACTCGGAGCGCGGGAACGCCCCACCGATGAAGAGCTTGGAGGTCTTCTGCACCGGCAGGCGGGTCACTCGTCGAACCTCAGGTAGGCCTCGAGCCCATGCCGGCCGCCCTCGCGCCCGAAGCCCGACTCCTTGTAGCCGCCGAACGGTGAGGCCGGGTCGAAGCGGTTGTAGGTGTTCGCCCACACGACCCCGGCCCGCAGGCGAGCGGCCATCCACAGGATCCGCGACCCCTTCTCGGTCCAGACACCCGCAGACAGCCCATAGGGGGTGTTGTTGGCCTTCTCGACGGCCTCGGCGGGCGTGCGGAAGGTCAGCACGGTGAGCACGGGGCCGAAGATCTCCTCCTGGGCGATGCGGCTGCTCTGGGCGACGTTGGTGAACACCGTCGGTGCGAACCAGTAGCCCCGCTCGGGGAGCACGCAGGGCGGCTGGTAGAGCTCGGCGCCCTCCTCGACACCGCTTGCGACCAGCTCGCGGATGCGGTCGAGCTGCGCCCGCGAGTTGATCGCGCCGACGTCGGTGTTCTTGTCGAGCGGATCCCCCACCCGCAGCGTCTGCAGGCGCCGCTTCAGCTTCGCCACCAGGGGCTCGGCGATCGACTCCTGCACCAGCAGCCGCGACCCGGCGCAGCAGACGTGGCCCTGGTTGAAGTAGATGCCGTTGACGATCCCCTCCACCGTCTGGTCGAGCGCGCAGTCGTCGAAGACGATGTTGGCCGCCTTGCCGCCCAGCTCGAGCGTGAGCCTCACACCGCGCCCGGCCAGCTCGCGCTGGATCGCCTTGCCGACCTCGGTCGAGCCGGTGAACGCGAGCTTGTCGATGCCGTCGCTCTGCACCAGCGCGGCGCCGGCCGAGCCGTCGCCGGTGAGGATGTTGACCACCCCGGCCGGGAGGCCCGCCTGCCGGCAGACGTCGGCGAACATGAGCGCCGTGAGCGGCGTCGTCTCGGCCGGCTTCAACACCACGGTGTTCCCGCAGGCGAGCGCGGGCGCCACCTTCCAGGCCAGCATCAGCAGCGGGAAGTTCCAGGGGATGATCTGGCCGGCGACCCCGAGCGGCCGCGGCCGCCGGTTGGGGAAGGCGTACTCGAGCTTGTCGGCCCAGCCCGCGTGGTAGAAGAAGTGGGCGGCGGCGAGCGGCAGGTCGACGTCACGCGACTCCTTGATCGGCTTGCCGCCGTCGAGCGACTCGGCGACGGCGAACTCACGTGCGCGCTCCTGCAGGATCCGCGCGATCCGGAACAGGTATTTGGCCCGCTCCGCCGGCCGCAGCGCCGACCAGCCGTTCTCGTAGGCGGCCCGCGCCGCGCCCACGGCCGATTCGACGTCCGCCGCCCCCGCCTGCGCCACCTCGGCCAGCGGCTGCTCGTCGGCGGGCGAGCTGGTGGTGAACCACCTGCCGGAGCGCGGCTCGACCATCTCGCCGCCCACATACAGGCCGTAGCGCTCCTGCAGGCTGACGATGTCGCGAGCCTCGGGCGCCGGCGCGTACTCCCACTCCGGGATGGCCGGAAGCGCGCTGGGCGGGTGCTCCAGATCTGCCATCAGTCGACCGTGAAGTGGTCGGGGGACTGGTAGATGCCGGTCTTCTGCTTGCGGATCTGCATCAGGACGTCGTTCAGGAGCGACGAGGCCCCAAAGCGGAAGCGCTCGGGCGTGAGCCAGTCGCGGCCGAGCGTCTCGTGCAGGACGCACAGGTACTGAATGGCCAGCTTGGCGTGGCGGATCCCGCCCGCCGGCTTCATCCCGACCTGGCGGCCGGTCTCGGCCTCGACGTCGCGAATCGCCTCCAGCATGCACAGGGTCACCGGCAGCGTCGCGGCCGGGCTGACCTTGCCGGTGGAGGTCTTGATGAAGTCGGCGCCCGCGGCCATCGCCAGCAGCGATGCCCGGCGAACATTGTCGTACGTGCCGAGCTCACCGGTCTCGAGGATCACCTTGAGGTGGGCGGGCGCCGCCGCCTCCTTCACCCGCACGATCTCGTCATAGACCTTGGCATAGCGGCCCGAGAGAAACGCTCCCCGGTCGATCACCATGTCGACCTCGTCGGCTCCGAGCTCGACGGCCGCGCGGACGTCGGCCAGCTTGACCTCGATCGGCGACTGGCCCGACGGGAAGGCGGTCGCGACCGAGGCGATGCGGACGCCGCTGCCCTCGCCGAGCCGCTCCCGGGCCACGGCGACCAGGTTCGGGTAGACGCACACGGCGGCCACCGCCGGAACGCTCGCGTCGGCGGGATCCGGGTGCAGGGCCTTGGCGCACAGCGCCGCCACCTTGCCCGGCGTGTCGGCGCCCTCGAGGGTCGTCAGGTCGATCATGCGCACGATCAGGTCGAGCGCCTGCAGCTTCGACTCGCGCTTGATCGAGCGCTTGGCCAGCTCCCCGGCGCGCGCCTCGAGCGCGACGGCGTCCACAGCGCCGATGCGCGGCAGGCGTGGCTCGAAGGGCAACTCGAAGCCGCGTGTGAGCGTGCCGGACGCGTCCATCGCCGGTCAGTGTAGTTCGGGGGCCAACCGCACC
>DATCPV010000517.1:0-1508 GCA_036569885.1 Gaiellales bacterium
AATCCGGGGCGGTCGGCAACGTAGAGCGCGGCAACGCCCAGGGCGGGCATCGCCGTGACGATCCGGCCGGTTGCGCGGGCCTGCGCCGTTGCCACCTCGGCGGCGCGGCGCTGACCCGCCCGGTCGTGCAGGAGCTCGGCGGTGCGATCGAGCAGGAGTGCCAGGTCGCCGCCGACGCGGATCTGCAGGCGCACCGCCGCCGCGAGGTAGGCCACATCGCGCCCGCCCCCGAGCGCGCACAGGGCCTCGTCCGGAGGAGCGGACAGCGCCGCGTCGGCCGCGGCGGCGGCAACCCGGGTTGCGGCAGGCTCGGGCAGATCGGCGACGGCATCAGCGAGTGCGTGGCGTAACGACCGGCCCGCACGCACGTGGGCCGCCAGGATCTCGACCACCAACGCCAGCTGCACCGCCGGCAGCTCCTCGCCGCGCCGCCGTGCGATCCGCCGGGCCGCAGCGGTTAGGACGCGGCGTGGCATCGTCGCTCGAGCAGCTCTGAAAGCAGGCGGTGGTCGAGCATGTGCAGACCGCCATCGCGTCCACGCCCGTCGACAAACCGCACCCGCCGGCCCCCGTCCCCGTCGCGGACGAGGTGGACGATCACGTCCACCGCAGCGGCCACCTGCTCACGCACCGCAACATGCGGCAGGTCGAGCCCGGCCATCAGCGCCATGGTCTCGATCCGCCGCACCGCGTCGGCGGGCGAGCTGGCATGCACCGTCGTGAGCGACCCGTCGTGGCCCGTGTTCATCGCCTGCAGCATGTCGAGCGCCTCGCCGCCCCTGACCTCGCCGACGATGATCCGGTCGGGCCGCATGCGCAGGACGTTTCGCACGAGCGCCCGCAGCGTCACCTCTCCCCTGCCCTCGACGTTGGGCGGCCGGCTCTCGAGCCGGGCGACGTGTGGCTGGGGCAGCCGCAGCTCGGCCGCATCCTCGACGGTGACGATCCGCTCGCTCGGGTCGATGAACCCCGCCAATGCGTTCAGGAGGGTCGTCTTTCCGGTGCCCGTCCCTCCCGACACGACGATATTCAGGCGGCCGCGCACACACCGCTCGAGCATGTCGGCCTGCGCCGCGGTGAGGCTGCCCGAGGCCAGCAGGTCGTCCACACCGAGCGGGGAGCGCGAGAACTTGCGGATCGTCAGCAGGGGCCCGTCCAGTGCCAGCGGCGGCAACACGGCGTTCACGCGGCTGCCGTCAGGCAGGCGGGCGTCGACCATGGGACTCGACTCGTCGATGCGGCGGCCGACCGAGCTGACAACCCGGTCGATCACCTGGCGCAGATGCTCCTCGTCGCGGAAGGTCGCGGTCTCGCGGACCAGCAGACCCCCGCGTTCGGTGTACACGTGCGACGGGCCGTTCGCGATCACCTCGGTCACGCGCCGGTCGCGCAGCAGCGGGTCGAGCGGGCCCATGCCGATCGTGTCGTCGACGACCCCCGCCACGAGGCGAGCCGCGTCGGCCGGATCGAGCAGCAACCTGTCGGCGCGGACGAGGTCCCACGCCGCC
>DATCPV010000518.1:0-4435 GCA_036569885.1 Gaiellales bacterium
GTGCCGTCTTGCTCGTGTGGTCGGCCGCTCTCGTGGCGCTCGTCCCGGAGCCGGAGGGCGGCGTCCGAACCGACGAGCCGGGCGAGGCGAGCGAGGGGTTCCTGCAAACGATCACCGGCGGAGCTCGAGCGCTGCTTTCGACCCCGCTCTTGGCGGTGGTCGTGGGTGTATACGCCCTGCAGTGCATGGTGGCGGGAGGGCTGGCGGTGTTCACCGTCGTGCTCGCGCTGCAGGTGCTGCACATCGGCAACGCCGGGGTGGGCTACCTCGACTCGGCGTTCGGCGTCGGCGGCATCCTCGGTGGTGTCGCCGCCGCGATGCTGGCCGCCGGCCGGCGCCTGGCGGTGGCATTCGCGGTCGGCGTGCTCGTGTGGGGGGTCGGCATCGCCCTGGTTGGCGCTACCTCGAGCACGGTAGTCGTGCTGCTGCTGCTCGCCGGCGTCGGCGCGGGCAACACGGTCGTTGACGTGGCGGCGATTACGCTGCTGCAGCGATCGGCGCCTGCGAAGGTGATCGGACGGGTCTTCGGCGTCATGGAGAGCGTGCTCCTCGGCGCCATCGGGGTCGGCTCAATCGCGGCTCCGGCGTTGATTTCGCTTGTTGGCGTGCGCCCCGCGATCGTGATCACGGGGCTCGCCCTCCCGGTCGCAGTCGCCCTCACGGGCAGGTGGCTCGTGCGCCTGGACACGCTGCCCGACGCGACCGCCACCCATGTCCGGCTCCTGCGCGAGCTGACCCTGTTCGCGCCGCTGTCACAACCGGCGCTCGAGCAGATCGCCGTGAATCTGCGATCGGTCGCGGTGCCCGAGGGGACGGCGGTCATCCGCGAAGGCGATCCGGGCGACGAGTTCTACATCGTCGAGCAGGGTGCGCTTCGCGTCACGGTCGGCGGCATGCCGGCCGCCCCCATCCACGCCGGCGGGTTCTTCGGCGAGATCGCCCTTCTCCGCGACGTGCCGCGCACGGCCACCGTCATCGCGACCACCGACTGCGTGCTGCTCGCGCTCGAGCGCGAGCAGTTCCTGGCGGCCGTCACGGGCCACGCCGACAGCGTGGCCGCTGCCGACCTCGTCGCCGCCCGGCGCCTGGCCGCGCTGCGGCCGGCTGTGACGCCGATCTAGAGGGTCAGCCCTCGTCGGGGAGGATGCGCATCAGGTGAGCAACCACGCTTGGCGAGAGGTCGTAGCCGTGCTGCTTGAGCGTGGCACCGGCGTCCGTGCGCAGACCGTCGCGGAAGCCGCCGTCGCCGCGCGCCCGCTCCATGATGTCGGCCAGTTCCGCGCTCAGGAAGGGGAGCTCCTGCGCGGCCTGCGTCCACTCGGCGGGGGCCGCCGGCAGGAGCCGCAGCAGCCGCCCGATCTCGTGCTCGTCCATGCTCATATCCCACCAGACGGATCGGAGGACTCATCTCTTCCCACGAACTCGCCGCGGAGGCGCTGCAGGCAGCGGCTGATTCTGCTGGCGATGGTTCCGGGCGGGATTCCGAGCGCGGCCGAGATCGAGCGATACGACTGGTCCTGGCAGAAGAAGCGGTCGAGGATGTCGGCACAGCCGGGCGGAAGCCGGGTCAGGGCCTGGCGCACCGCGAGCGCCTGATCGAGGTCGGTCAGGCGCTCGTCGAGGTCGGTGACGGTCGCGTCGGAGAGCTCCTCGTGGGTATGGGCGCGGCGGAGGTGGTCGGTGCACAGGTTGCGGGTCACCTGCGCGATCCAGCCGCGCAGGGCCTCGTCGTCGCGCAGTGTCTCGAGCCGCTCGAAGACGCGCGCGAAGACGTCCTGGAACACATCCTCGGCGTCGCTCTCGGACAGCCGGTACCCGCGCAGGATGATCGCATAGACATAGCGGGAGTAGGTCTCGACGAGCTCTCGCCACGCCTCGCGGTCCCCGCGGCGGCAGCGATCGACCAGCGATGGCGCAGCGGCGGCTGGAGTGGAGGGGATGTCCATGGGCAACGTGGTACCGGAATGGTCTGCGACGAGGGCGCGCGAGTCAAGCACGACTCGGCCTGATAGCGTGGCGTCCATGCGCGCCGTCGTCTTTCGTGATCCCGACCGGCCGGTCGAGGTCGCCGATGTCGAGCTGGACGCACCGAAGCCGGGCGAGGTCCGTGTGCGCATCGCTGCGGCCGGGGTGTGCCACAGCGACCTGCACGTCCGCCGTGGCGACTGGCACGTTGCGACGCCGCTCGTGATGGGGCACGAGGGCAGCGGCACCGTCGTGGCAACCGGGGCCGGAGTCACCTCTGTCCGCGAGGGCGATCCGGTGATCCTGTCGTGGGTGCCGGCCTGCGGGCGCTGCCGCAACTGCAAGGCCGGGCATCCGGCCCGCTGCGAGCTCTGCGCCGATCTGCTTGCGCCCCACGGCGTCCTGTACGACGGCACGACCCGGCTGCACCGCGACGGCGAGCGCATCCACCACTACCTGTCGGTGTCCTCCTTTGCCGAGGAGGTCGTGGTGCCCGAATCCGGCGCGATCCCGATCGACCCCGATGCACCGCTCGAGGTGATGGCGCTGATCGGCTGCGCCGTCGCCACGGGCGTCGGCGCCGTCCGCCGCACCGCCGCCGTCCCCGAGGGCGCGAGTGTCGCGGTGATCGGTTGTGGCGGCGTCGGCCTCTCCGTCGTCCAGGGCGCCCGGCTGGCCGGGGCGGCCACCGTGATCGCAATCGACCTCGATCCCGCCCGGGGTGCGCTGGCACAGACCCTCGGCGCGACCGACGCGGTTGCCGCGACGTCCGGCGACGTCGTGGAGCACGTGCACGACCTGACGGGCGGCGGCGTCGACTTCGCCTTTGACGCGATCGGCAAGGTCTCCACAACCGAGCAGGCGGTGCGGATGCTCGGCATCGGCGGCAGCGCGGTGGTGGTCGGGCTGCCGCCGGTGGGTGCGCTGGCGGCGTTCGACCCGCTCACGCTGGCCGAGCGCGAGCAGCGCATCATCGGCTCCAACTACGGCGGCACCCACCCGCCCGAGGACTTCCCCGAGCTGGTCTCGCTCTACCTGGCGGGAGCCCTTCGGCTGGACGAGCTGGTCAGCGGCCGGCGCCCGCTCGAGGACGCCGAGGACGCGCTGCAGGAGCTCGCCGCCGGCCGCGCGCTGCGCACGCTGCTCGTTCCGTCGCTCTAGAAGCTCCTTCGCCGCCGGTGCGGCCGGCCGAGCCGCGCCCGCATCCCCTCGACCGCATCGTCGAGCTCGTCCAGCTCACGCTCGAGCTCGGCGAGGCGGGCGTCGCTCGAAGAGACCGCGTGGCCCGCGGCGCTCTGCCGCTCGCGGTGGCGCCGCAGCACCTTGAGCTGCGAGCGGACGAAGAAGCGCTGACGGCGCGTCTCGACCAGCTGCTGCTCGAGCTCGGCGGGCTCCATCGAGGCAGTATTGCCCACGTCCTCGGTCTTCCGGAATCGCGGGTATGGGTTAAGCCGCGTGTTTGCCGGCCGGCCCGAGCCGGTCCGACTGAAGCGCGCAGAACGCGTCGACCACCCCCGGGTCGAACTGCGTGCCGGCGCAGCGGCGCAGCTCGGCGAGGGCGTCGGCCGCGCTGACGCGGTTCTGGTACACGCGGTCCGTGACCATGGCGTCGTAGGCGTCGCAGACCGCAAGGACGCGCGCCCCGATGGGGATCTCCTCGCCGCGGAGGCCGTCGGGGTAGCCGGTGCCGTCGAAACGCTCATGGCTCGACCGCACCAGCTTTGCGACCGGCACCATGTCGGGCGCGGCGCCGATGATGCGCTCGCCGATCAGCGTGTGCCGCTCGATCGCCCGCTGCTCGGCCGGGTCGAGGCTGCCGGGCTTCGAGACGACCCCGTCGGGGATCGCGTCCTTGCCCACATCGTGCAGCTTGGCGGCAAGCCCGGCGGCGATGATCTCGTCCTCGGTGAGACCGAGCCGCTCGGCCGTGAGCTCGGCCAGCAGGGCGACCCCCTCGGCGTGCTCGCGCAGGCCCGCTCCGCGCTCGTCGATCAGCGCGAGGAGCATGTCGGCGCTCTGGTGCTCGCCCGAGGGCCGCCCCGACGCCTTGTCGTCGTACAGGCGGCGGTCGGCGATGCGCAGGGCCGCCTCCACCGAGCCGGCCTCGTGCGGGATCTCGGCGACCCCGTAGGAGCAGCCCACCTCGAAGCCCTCGCCGCGCTCGGAGAGCGCGCTCCACGCCGCCCACACCACCCGTCCCGGATCCTCAGCCGGAGCGAGCACGCAGAACTCGTCGCCGCCCATGCGGTACGCGGTGCCGCCGCACGCGGCGACGGCCGTCCGCAGCCGCCGGCCGAGCAGCTCCAGGAGCGCGTCACCGGCCGGGTGCCCAAAGCTGTCGTTGTAGCCCTTGAACCCGTCCAGGTCGAACAGGATCAGGATGGTGGGCTGCGGGTGCCGCGGGCAGACCGCGGTGGCGAGGTCCGCGATCAGGGCCCGCCGGCTGGCGAGCCCGGTGAGGCCGTCGGAG
>DATCPV010000519.1:0-5116 GCA_036569885.1 Gaiellales bacterium
GGAGCCCGACGTGCGCGGCGGGCCGTCCAGCTCGCGCGAGCGCATCGCCTTGCCCCACGCCTCGGCGAACGTGCGGCCGATGCCCATCACCTCGCCGACCGACTTCATCTGCGTTGTCAGGCCGGTGTCGGCGCCGGGGAACTTCTCGAACGCAAACCGCGGCAGCTTGACCACCACGTAGTCGAGCGTCGGCTCGAACGCCGCCGGCGTCGTGCGCGTGATGTCGTTTGGAATCTCGTCGAGCGTGTAGCCGATCGCGAGCTTGGTGGCGACCTTGGCGATCGGGTAGCCCGTGGCTTTCGAGGCCAGCGCCGACGAGCGCGAGACGCGCGGGTTCATCTCGATCACGACGATCTCGTCGGTCTCGGGGTTGACCGCGAACTGGATGTTCGAGCCGCCGGTCTCGACGCCGACGGCGCGGATCACGTCGGCGGCGGCGTTGCGCAGGCGCTGGTACTCGCGGTCAGAGAGCGTCTGGGCCGGCGCCACGGTGGCCGAGTCGCCGGTGTGAACGCCCATCGGGTCGACGTTCTCGATCGAGCACACCACCACCACGTTGTCGTTTCGGTCGCGGATCACCTCGAGCTCGAACTCGCCCCATCCCGCCACCGACTCCTCCAGCAGCACCTGGCTGATGGGGCTCTCGCGCAGGCCGCGGGCGACCGTTGCCTCGAACTCGGCCGGCGTGTGGGCAAAGCCGCCGCCGTGCCCGCCGAGCGTGAAGGCGGGCCGGACGACCAGGGGCAGGCGCAACTGTTTGGTGGCAAGCGCGGCCGCGGCCTCGGACATGCTGGTGGCGATCACGCTCGTGGGGACGCGGAGGCCGATCTCGGCAACCGTGGCGGCGAAGAGCTCGCGGTCTTCGGCCCGGCGGATGGCGTCGTAGGACGCGCCGATCAGCTCGATCCCGAGCTCCTCGAGCACGCCGGCGGCGTACAGGTCGGAGGCGAGGTTGAGCGCCGTCTGGCCGCCGAGGGTGGGCAGCAGCGCGTCGGGCCGCTCCTTGCGCAGCACCGCGGTCGCACCCTCGAGATCGAGCGGCTCGAGGTAGGTGCGGTCGGCCCACCAGCCGTCGGTCATGATCGTGGCCGGGTTCGAGTTGATCAGCACCGTGCGCATGCCCTCGGCTCGCAGCACGCGCAGCGCCTGGCTGCCGGAGTAGTCGAACTCGCACGCCTGGCCGATCACGATCGGCCCGGAGCCGATCAGGGCCACGGTGCGGATGTCGGTGCGCTTAGGCAACGGCCCTCGGCGCGGCCGCGGGTGCAACCGCCGCCAGCTCGTCGACGAACCCGGTCAGCGTCGCCCGGGCATCGTGCGGGCCGGGGCTGGCCTCGGGGTGAAACTGCACGGAGGACACGCGCAGGTCGTTCAGCCGAAGTCCCTCGACCGTGCCGTCATAGAGCGAGGTGTGCGTGATCCGTCCGGGCCCAAAGCTGGTCTCGAAGTCTCGACCGACCGCGGGGGCGCGCACCGCGAAGCCGTGGTTTTGGGCGGTCACCAGCACCCGGCCGGTGTCGAGCTCGTGCACGGGGTGGTTGGCGCCGCGATGGCCGAAGCGCAGCTTGAACGTGTCCAGGCCGAGCGCCTGGCCGAGCAGTTGGTGACCGAGGCAGATTCCGAGGAGCGGCGGCCCGCCGACGAGATCACGCACGACCTCGACGCAGCGCGCCAGGGCGGCGGGGTCGCCGGGGCCGTTCCCGAGCACGATCCCGTCGGGGCGGCTCGCCCGCACCCGCGCCGCGTCCGTGTCCCACGGAAACACCGTCACCCGCGCTCCGGCCTCGCGCAGGATGCGGACGATCGAGCCCTTCACCCCGTAGTCGAGCACGGCAACGTGCGCGCGCTGCGGCCCCAGGGCGGGCGCGCTCTCGGGCACCGTCCGCGACACCTCGGCCACGAGCGCCCGGCCCAGCATCGCCGGTTCGCCGCGCACCAGCTCGAGCACGTCTGCGATCGCCGCCCTGCCTGTCGAGACCGCGGCCCGCACCGACCCGCCGTCACGCAGCCGGCGGGTGATGGCGCGCGTGTCGACGCCCTGCAGGCCGACGATGCCCCGGGCGGCGAGCCAATCGGAGAACCCCTCGCGGCCGTTGGGCGTGGCGTTTCTGCCCTCGCGCACGATCACCGCCCGCGCCG
Organism: Gaiellales bacterium; assembly: GCA_036569885.1. Taxonomy (GTDB): domain Bacteria; phylum Actinomycetota; class Thermoleophilia; order Gaiellales; family JAICJC01; genus JAICJC01. Next base: position 2,140 of record DATCPV010000519.1, read on the forward strand.
CGGGGACGCTCGACTCGGACGAGTCGGGCTCGACGCCGTAGTTGCCGATCATCGGCTGGGTGAAGGTGATCAGCTGGCCGGCGAAGGAGGGGTCGGTGACCACCTCCTGGTAGCCGGTCATCGACGTCGTGAACACCACCTCGCCCACGGCGATGCCGTGCGCGCCGTAGGGGCGGCCGCGGTGGACGGTGCCGTCCTCGAGCACGAGGAACGCGGACATCAGCCGGTCCTCCGGGTCATGCCACCGCCTCGATCAGCCGGTGGGCGACGCGCCCGCCGGACACCGTCAGACGGCAGATGCCGCGCAGCGTCTGGCCGGCGAACGCGCAGTTCGTCGAGCGGGAGGCATACGGCGGCTCGATCCGCCGAGTCGTCGCCAGATCCCACACGGTCAGGTCGGCCGCGTGCCCCACGGCCAGCATCGGCACGGGCAGCCCGAAGGCGTTTGCCGGGCCCGCCGACATCCGCTCGATCACCGTCTGCAGCGTCAGGAGGCCGGGCTCGACCAGATGGGTGTACACGGCGGCGAACGCTGTCTCGAGGCCGATGACCCCGAAGGGGGCCTCCTCGAACGGGGCATCCTTCTCGTGGTCGTGGTGGGGCGCGTGGTCGGTGGCGATGCAGTCGAGCGTGCCGTCGGCAAGGGCGTCGATCAGTGCGGCCCGATCGGCGGCCGATGCAAGCGGCGGGTTCATCTTGGAGACGGCGGGGTCGAGCGCGCGCACCGCCTCGTCGGTCAGGCACAGGTGGTGCGGCGTCACCTCCGCCGATACCTGCGCCCCCCGCTCGCGTGCCCGCCGGATCTCGGCGACCGAGTCGGCTACCGACACGTGGCAGATGTGGAGCGGCACGCCCTCGTGGCGGGCCAAACCGAGGTCGCGGGCGATCATCGTGCTCTCGGCGACGGAGGGCCAACCGTGCAGGCCGAGCTCGGCCGAGACCGCGCCCTCGTGCATCTGCCCGCCCGCCGACAGCGAGGTGTCCTCCTCGTGCAGCGCGAGCTTCAGGCCGGTCATCGAGCTGTACTGCAGCGCCCGGCGCAGGATCCCGGCGTCGGCCACGGGCCGGCCGTCGTCGGAGAATGCCGCGGCGCCGGCGGCGGCCAGCTCGCCCATCTCGCTCAGCCTGCGCCCGAGCTGGCCGGCGGAGATCGCGCACATGAACCCCGTCGCGACGACCGCCTCGGTGCGCGCCGTGTCGATGAGCCCGGTGAGCACGGCCGCGGAGTCGACGACCGGCGAGGTGTTCGGCATCGCCAGGATCGCGACGAAGCCTCCGGCCGCGGCGGCGCGGGTGCCGGAGGCGATGTCCTCCTCCTCCTCGTCTCCCGGGGTGCGCAGGTGGACATGCGGATCGACGAGGCCCGGCATGACGGTGAGGCCGGCGGCGGCGATCGTCTCGGCGTCGGCATGATGCAGGTCAGGCCCGATCTCGGCGATGCGGCCGTTCTCGATGCGCACGTCGACGGCCTCGCCGTGGAAGCCGGCGGCCGGGTCGACCAGGCGCCCGCCGGCGATGATCACGCTCGCGGGAGCGGCGTCGGCCTGGAACAGGCGCTCGGGCATCACGCCACCTCCTGCCCGGCGGAGATCCCGGCGGCGGCCGGCACCGGCCGTAGCGCGGCGCTTGCATCGGTGGGTCCCGGGCCGGCCAGCAGGTCGTAGAGCACGGCCATCCGCACCACGAGGCCCGCGCGCACCTGATCGATCACATGCGAGCTCGGGCCGTCGGCCACCTCGCTCGAGATCTCGACGCCGCGGTTCATCGGCCCGGGGTGCATCACCAGCTGCCCCGGCCGGACGCGCTCGCTGGTCACGCCCCACAGGGCGGAGTACTCGCGCAGCGACGGGATGTAGGCCTCGCCCTCGGCCATGCGCTCGCGCTGCATCCGCAGCACGTAGATCACGTCCGCATCGGCGATCGCGGAGATGTCGTGGCTGACCTCCACCCCCAGGCTCGTCATGTGCCGCGGGATCAGGGTCGGCGGCCCCACCAGGGTGACGCGCGCGCCGAGCATGAGCAGGCCCTGGATGTTGGAGCGGGCCACCCGCGAGTGGGTGACGTCGCCGACGATGGCGACGTGGAGCGAGTCGAGCGTGCCGCGGACGGCGCGGATCGTGTACAGGTCGAGCAGGCACTGCGTGGGGTGCTGGTGGCAGCCGTCGCCGGCGTTCACAACGTGGGCGGCGGTCGACTGCGTGACACGGGCGGCCGCGCCGACCGCGGCGTGGCGGATGACGATCACGTCGGGGTCATACGCGGAGAGCGTCTGGATGGTGTCACGCAGCGATTCACCCTTGTCGACGCTCGATCCGGCCGCCTTCAGGCTGACCACGTCCGCCGAGAGCCGCTTGGCCGCGAGCTCGAACGACGAGCTGGTGCGGGTGGAGGACTCGAAGAAGACGGTCATCACGGTGCGGCCGCGCAGGGTGGGCACCTTCTTCATGTCGCGGTGCATGACCGCCTCGAAGCTCTCGGCGGTGGTGAGGATGCGCTCGACGTCGTCGCGGTCGAGATCGGCCACCGAGATCAGGTGGCGGCGGGCCTGCGGCTGGCTTGGGGGAAAGAGCTCCACAATGCTCCTACTCGGGATGGATGAGCACGACGCGGTCGAGCTCGTCGACCTCGATCAGCTCCACGTTGACCCGCTCGGCGCGGGCGGTGGGCAGGTTCTTGCCGACGTAGTCGGGGCGGATCGGCAGCTCGCGGTGGCCGCGGTCGGCCAGGACGGCGAGCTGCACGCGCGCCGGGCGGCCGAAGTCGAACACCTCGTCGATCGCGGCGCGCACCGTCCGCCCGGTGTAGAGCACGTCGTCGACGATCACGATCGTCCTGTCGTCGACCGGAAATTCGAGCTGCGTCGCGTGCACGATCGGGGCGCTCGGACGGATCGCGAAATCGTCCCGGTAGAACGAGATGTCGACGAAGCCGAGTGGGACCTCCGTGTCGAGCAACTCGCTCGCGAGCACATGGATCC
>DATCPV010000520.1:0-2650 GCA_036569885.1 Gaiellales bacterium
GCGCCGGCTTGCCCGCACCACGCGCCCGGGGCTGCGGGCGCTCATGGCCGGCGCGCGGGTCGACCGCGCCCGGGTGAGCGCCTCCGACGTCGGCTTCCGGCTTGCGCCGCGCATCAACGCCGCCGGCCGCCTGTGCCATCCCGCGGAGGCGCTCGAGCTGCTCCTGACCACCGACGAGTCACGGGCGCGGGCGCTGGCGACACGGCTCGAGTCGCTCAACCGCGAGCGGCAGATGGTCGAGGACGGGATCGTGCGAGAGGCGCTCGAGCAGATCGAGGCGCGTGGGCCGGAGTGGCGGGAGCGCAAGGCCTACGTGCTCGCATCGCCCGACTGGCACGAGGGGGTCGTCGGCATCGTCGCCTCCCGGCTGGTGGAGCGCTGTGGCCGCGCGGTCGTCCTGATTGCGGTCAACGGCGACGAGGCGAAGGGATCGGGCCGCAGCATCCCCGCCTACGACCTGCATGCCGGCATGACCGCGTGCCGCGAGCATCTGCTGAGGTTTGGAGGCCACCGGGTCGCCGCGGGCCTCTCGATGTCCGCCGCCGACATCGAGGCGTTTGGCGATGCGCTGGCCGCGCATGCCGCTGCAACACTGGCCGAGGCCGACCTCCAGCGGCGCCAGCACATCGATGCCGTGCTGGCGCCGGCCGAGGCCTCGCTCGAGCTGGCCGACGAGCTGGCGCGGCTCGAGCCGTTCGGCCTCGGCAATCCAGGCGTGACGCTGCTGGCGCCGGCAGCATCGGTGGACGAGGTCCAGCGAATGGGCGACGGCCGCCATCTGCGCATGTCGGTTGCGCTGGGCGGGTTCCGCTGCCGGGCCGTCTGGTTCGGCCACGGTGGATCAGCCGAAGACCTGCGCGCGGGCGGTCGCCTCGATGTCGCCTACCGGCTGGCGCGCAACGAGTGGAACGGCGCGGCATCGGTGCAGATGCTCGTCCGGGCGGTCGGGTCGGTGCCCGAGGGCGCACCCGCGGCCACGTTCGACCCTGCCGCGGTCTCACCGAACGGCTTGACCGCCGTGCCGAGCGTGGTCGACATGCGCGGCCGCGGCGTCCAGGTCGCCACAATCGCCCGGCTGATCGCAGCCGGCGAGCGGGTGCTGGTGCTGGTCGCCGACCCACAGCGGCGCAAGGGCATGCTGGGCGGCCCGTTGGAGCCGTCCAGGCTCGGCTCGGGCTCGGTCGCGCTGGCCGACTACGACCACGCGGCGCTCATCACGGACCCCGAGCGCCGCTTCGGCGCCGTCGTCGCCCTTGACCCGCCGGCCGATCGCGCCGGCGGGGAGCTGCTGGCCGAGCTCGGATCGCGTATGTGCGTCCACCTGGTGTGGGGTGCGGCCGAGGTCGCGTTCGCCCGGCAGGTGCTCGAGGCACGGGAGCCGCTGCGGCCCGCGCTCGTGGTGGTGTGGCAGGCGTTGCGGGCGGGCGAGCAGATCCCGCTCGCTCCCGACACGGTTGCCCGCTGCCGTACCGTGCTGGCCGAGGTCGGGCTGGATCCTGCCGAGCGCAACGCCGCCGAGCGCATCGACCTGACCGCATCTCCCACCTACCGGGCGGCGCTCGAGCGAGTCTCCGACTCGCTGCAGTTCCTTAAATCGCAAGCAGGGTGACCGCTTCTCCAGGCTCCTGAACTACCATACGAGCATGGCAACAGTGCCTCGCAGCGCCGAGGCCGAACGGCACGACCATCTCCTGGCCGAGCTGCTCGGCCGAGTATCGGCATACAACCCCAGGCTCGACGCGGACCAGATCCGGGCCGCGTTCGACTACGCCTGCGACCACCACGAGGGGCAGCTGCGCAAGAGCGGCGAGCCGTTCATTCACCACCCGGCCGCGGTGGCCGAGGTCTGCGCCGAGCTGAAGCTCGACTCCGCCACGATCACCGCCGCGCTGCTCCACGACACCGTCGAGGACACCGAGGCCGAGCTCGACGACGTGCGCACGCGCTTCGGCGAGGACGTGGCGCTGCTGGTCGACGGGGTCACCAAGCTGACCCGGATCAGCTTCGCGAGCCGCGAGCAGGCCCAGGTCGAGAATTACCGCAAGATGATCGTCGCGATGGCGCACGACCTGCGCGTGGTGTTGATCAAGCTCGCCGACAGGCTGCACAACATGCGCACCATCTCGTCGCTCGGAAAGCAGAAGCAGGTGCAGACGGCGCGCGAGACGCTCGAGATCTACGCACCGCTGGCGCACCGGCTGGGTATCCATTCGATCAAGTGGGAGCTGGAGGATCTGGCGTTCGCCACGCTGCACCCCCGCCGCTACGCCGAGATCGGGTCGATGGTCAGCCAGACCCGCACCGATCGTGAGCGGTACGCCGACGAGGCCGGCACCATCCTGCGCCACGAGCTCGAGGAGACCGGCATCACCGCCGACATCGCGGGCCGGGCAAAGCACCTGTACTCGATCTACGTGAAGATGGCCCAGGGCGGCAAGGAGTTCAACGAGATCTACGACCTGACCGCGATCCGCGTCCTGGTCGACTCGATCAAGGACTGCTACGGCGCGATCGGCGTCATCCATTCACTGTGGAAGCCGATGCCGGGGCGGTTCAAGGACTACGTCGCCATGCCCAAGTTCAACATGTACCAGTCGCTGCACACGACGGTGATCGGGACGCAGGGAAAGCCGCTCGAGATCCAGGTGCG
>DATCPV010000521.1:0-2880 GCA_036569885.1 Gaiellales bacterium
GTGCGCGGGCGCGTCCGCGTCGAGTTCGAGGTGGTCGACGGCGAAGGCGCTGCGACGCGCGACTCGCGCCCGGGGGCGGTGCGCAAGATCGCCCGTGGCGAGCCCGTGGGAGCGTCACCCGAGCGCCGCGACCGGCGTCGCCGGGCGCGCGGGCGGCGCGGCCGCCGAGCCGGTGCCGAGGAGCAGGCGCGGCGTGCGGCCGCAGATTCGAACGGCGGCGCTCCGACCGCCGCGGGCGGCGGGGATGTCGCCGATCGCGCCTCGGCTCTCTGACCCGCTTTTTGGGGCTGGATTCTGGCGCGATCGATGTTTAGACTGGGCGCGTGCGCCCCGCAGTGGGGCTCATGAACGTGCGTGTGGGACCGTGAGTGCGTGACCTGCGTCGTTCCAAAATCTCGACCAGGAGAGCTTCATGGCCACTGGCACAGTCAAATGGTTCTCGGCGTCGAAGGGGTTCGGGTTCATCTCCCCCGAGGACGGCGGTGCCGACCTGTTCATCCACTTCTCCAACATCTCCGGCAATGGCTACCGGAACCTGGAGGAAGGGCAGAAGGTTGAGTTCGAGGCACAGCAGGGCAAGAAGGGGATGGAGGCAACCGCCGTGACGGTGATCGGCTAGCCGTTGGTCAAGGAAGAGACCATCGAGGTTGAGGGCGAGGTCACCGAGGCCCTGCCCAACACGATGTTCCGGGTCAAGCTGGACAACGGGCACGACGTGCTCGGCCACATCTCCGGCAAGATGCGGCGGTACTACATCCGCATCCTGCCCGGAGACCGGGTCAAGGTCGAGCTCTCGCCGTACGACCTCACCCGGGGGCGGATCACCTACCGCTTCAAGTAGAGCGCGAAACGAGCGCCGACTCGGCCTCGTCCTGGCGTTCCGCGATCAGGCGCTCGACGCCGGCACGGTCGCCGGCGCGCAGGAGCGCGATCGGGTCGGGCTCGCCGTTGACGATCGCCTCGAAGAAGTCGCGCCGCTCGGCGAACGTGGGCAGCGTGGCCTTCGCCCACCCCCGAGCCTCGTTCAGGAGGACGGCCAGCTCGGCGTGCTCGGTGCCGTAGAGGGCGGCGAGCTCGCGCTTCATGCGCTTGGCCAGCGCGGGGCTTGCCCCCGCGGTCGAGATCGCGATCGCGATCGGCCCGGTGCGCACGATCGCCGGCAGGATGAAGCTGCAGAGCGGCGGCACATCGACCACGTTGCAGAGCATCGAGCGGCGCTCCGCCTCTTCGAAGACCGCGATGTTGGTCTCGGTGTCCGACGTCGCGGCAATCGCCAGGAAGCGGCCCTCGAGATCGCCCGGCTCGAATCGCCGCTGCGTGAAGCTGACGTCGCCGGCCGCCGCGAGCGCGCGCACCTCTGCGCACGCCTCGGGGGCAATCACGTCGACGCGCGCGTCACACGCGAGCAGGCCCTCGATCTTCTCGAGACCGACGTCTCCGGCGCCGACCACCAGGCATCTGCGGCCCGTCAGCTTGAGGCAGGCGACGTAGAAGGTCGTCTCGAGCATGTCGGCGACGCAGCTCTGGTCGCATCGTTCCAGCCGGTGCTGGCAGACGCACGGCTTGCCGGTGTGGGCCTGCGGTGGCATCTGCATGGATCGTACCGGGCGGCCGCTACCTGACCCTTCACCGCGGTAAGATCGCGCCGTGCCCTACAAGCGTTCCGAAGAGGAGTTCGTCTCGGCCGTCATGAGTGCGAACCTGCTCACGGCCTCTGCGGACGATGCGCTCACCGAGGCCGCCAGGCGTATGGCCGAGCGCCGCGTGGGCGCGATCCTCGTGACCGACGGCACCGAGTTGACCGGCATCATGACCGAGCGCGACGTGCTGCGGGCGGTCGGCAAGGCGAGCATCGACGGCACCGTCGGCGACTGGATGACGCGACACCCGGACACCGCACCGCAGAGCGCGACGATCGGGCAGGCGGCCGCGATGATGCTGCACGGCGGCTACCGCCACGTCCCGATCGTGGACGGCGACCACCTGGTCGGGATCGTCTCGATCCGCGACCTTCTGCGCCTCCCCAGCGAGACGCCAAGTGGCGTGTAGACGGCTCAGCTGACGTCGCGACGCGCCAAACGGGGTCAGACCCCTTTTGGCGCAGGGCGCGACTGGTCAATCGCACCGTGCGCCTGCAGCTTGGGTAGGGTAGGGGAATGAGTGCGGGCGTCTTCAACCTGCCGGTGCCGAGCAACGAGCCGGTGCGCGACTATCCGCCCGGATCGCCGGAACGCGCAGCGCTCAAGGCGCGCCTGGACGAGCTGGCCGCCAGCACGGTGGAGATCCCGATGGTGATCGGTGGGCGCGAGGTGCGAACGGGCCGAACCGCGAACGCCGTCATGCCGCACGATCACGCCCACGTCCTGGCCGAGTTTCACCGCGGCGGCGAGGCCGAGGTGGCCCAGGCGATCCAGGCCGCCGCGGACGCGCGGGTGGAGTGGTCGCAGACGCCGTGGGAGGCGCGGGCGGCGGTGTTCCTGCGCGCGGCCGAGCTTCTGGCGGGGCCGTGGCGCGACACGCTCAACGCCGCGACCATGCTCGGGCAGTCGAAGACGGCCTACCAGGCCGAGGTCGATGCGGCGTGCGAGCTGGTCGACTTCTGGCGCTTCAACCTCACCTACATGCACCGGATCATGACCGAGCAGCCGGTGTCGGGGCCGGGCACGTGGAACCGGATCGAGTACAGGCCACTCGAGGGATTCGTCTTCGCGGTCTCGCCGTTCAACTTCACCGCCATCGCCGGCAACCTGCCGACGGCGGCGGCGATGATGGGCAACACCGTCGTCTTCAAGCCGGCATCGACGGCGGTGTATCCCGCGCACTTCCTGATGCGGCTCTACGAGGCGGCGGGCCTCCCTCCGGGCGTGATCAACATGGTGC
>DATCPV010000522.1:0-2231 GCA_036569885.1 Gaiellales bacterium
CGCCAGGACGACGTCGTGCGGACGACTGTAGCGGCCTGCCGCGAGGCGGGGCTGGCGCTGATCGTGGAGCCGATCGTCTACAAGCGCGAGGGCGAGGAGCGGGCCGGCGAGGCTCGCTATGCCGAGCTCGTGGTCGAGGGCGCGCGCCGGCTGGCCGCGCTCGAGCCGGATGTGCTCAAGCTGCAATATCCGGGCACGCCGGCCGCGTGTGAGGCGCTGGACGCGGCCGTCGGCCGCGAAATCCCCTGGGTGCTGCTCGGCGGCGGGGCGAGCGAGGACGTGATCGGCGGGCAGATCGAGGACGCGTGCCGGGCCGGTGCGAGCGGCTTCATCGTCGGGCGGACGCTGTTCGACGCCGCCCTGGTGGCCGACCCCGAGGAGTCGCGGCGCGGGCTCGAGGAGCGCTCGCGGCCGCTGCTCGAGCGGCTGGTCGGGCTCGCCGAGAACCTGGCGGTGCCGTGGCGCGAACGGGTCGGCCCGCTGCCGCTCCCGCCGCCCAGGTGGTATCGCTGAGAGGTCTGGCGAGTGGCCTCAGCCGCCGTTGGGCGCCACGAGCACCTTCATCGCGGCGCCCGTCTGGGCGAGCTCGAGGGCAGAGCCCACCTCGTCCAGGCTCACGCGGTGGGTGATCGCGCGGGCGAAGGGGAGCCGGTCGCGGTGCCGGGTCAGCATGTCCAGGGCCGGCCGGTACTGGTCGAGCGTCTCGCCGCCGATGCCGAGGATGGTCACGCCCTTGATGCACACCTGGCTGTTGGGGTTGATCGGCACGGGGCCCATGTCGACGAACGCGCCGGCCTCGATCACGGTGCCGCCGGGGCGCACCATCTCGAGCCCCTCGATCATGGTCGTCGCCTGACCCGAGCAGCTCACGACCACGTCGGCGCCGATCCCGCCGGTCGCCTCCCGCACCAGTTCGAGCCGCTCCTCGGGCGTGGTGCGCGACGCGTCCAGGAGCACGTCGGCGCCGAACGCGCGCGCGTGCTCCAACCGCTCGGGCATCATGTCGACGGCGATCAGCGCCCCGGCGCCCATCATCTCGGCCTTGGCGAGGTGCATCAGCCCCAGCGGCCCGATCCCGATCACCGCCACCGTGTCGCCGAAGGCGAATCCGCCCGGAAGCGCCCGTGACCGGTCAAAGCCGTTGGTGACCGCCATCAGCTCGGTCAGCGCGGCGAGCTCCGACGGCAGCGCGTCTGGCACCCGGAAGAGGCGCGTGCCGGGCAGCAGGTACATCAGCTCCGACCATCCGCCGAGCAGGTGCGGCGGCGACTCGCAGCTCAGGGAGTTGCCGTAGTCCTCGAGGGCCGTGCAGAGGTAGTAGGGGTATCCCTGGCCGAGGCAGAAGCGACAGCGGCCGCAGGTCAGGTTCGGCGCGGGGACTACTCGGTCGCCGAGTGCAAGCGCCCGGCCGTCGGCATCGATCGGGGGATCGCCCGGCCCGATCGCCTCGATCACACCCACGTTCTCGTGCCCGCAGATGAGCGGGTAGGCGGCCTCGCGCTCATGGTCGGTGCCCGCGTACTGCAGGCTCTCGCCCCGCCATGTGTGCTTGTCGGTGCCGCAGATGCCGGAGTAGTGCATCCGCAGGAGCACGGCGCCGGGGCCTGGTTCCGGCTCGGGGAACTCGTCGACCGCAAAGCGGCCGGGGGCATGCACGACGGCGGCGCGGACGCGGCTCACGCCGGCGAGGCTATCAGGCGCCTCGCCGCCGCCGCATCGCCGGCGGCGCGGCTGGCATGATGCGGGCGATGCACGACGAGGGCGGGTCAGAGGGCTATCGAGCGCTTCTGCGCGTCCCCGGCTACCCCGCGCTGATCTCGGCTGTGGCGCTGTCGCGCCTGGCGAACTCGATGAGCCAGATCGGCGTGGTCATCTACCTGCTCGATACCACCCACAGCCCGGCGATCGCCGGCGCAGGGGCGGCGGCGCAGCTTCTGCCCGGGATCCTCACCGGCCCCTTCGTCGGTGCGTGGCTCGACCGTACCCACGCCCGCGTGCGCGGAATCGTCGCCACCCAGCTGCTGCGGGCGTCCCTGCTCTTCGGCGTCGTCGGCTGCGGCGAGCTGCTGCACCCGCCCGCGGCCGTGCTGCTCGTGCTCCTGGCAGGGCTCGGGGCGACGTTCCCGATCCCGACCGTCGGCTTCCGCTCGCTCGTGCCGGTGGCGGTGCCGCGGCGGCTCTGGAACCAGGCCAACGCCGCCGACTCCGTGTCCTTCGACACGGCGTTCATC
>DATCPV010000523.1:0-2214 GCA_036569885.1 Gaiellales bacterium
GGCCATCTAGACGATCTCGATCTGCGACAGGTCGACGACCGCCTTCGGGTACTCCGGCCGTAGGTCGCGCAGCGTTCTCAGAAGCAGCTGGGTGATGGCGGCGTTGCGCACCCAGCGATGGTCGGCGGGGACGACGTACCAGGGCGCCCAGGCGGTGGACGTCTTGGTGATCGCCTGCTCGTAGGCGGCCTCGATGTCGTCGAACCGACGCCGGTCGTCGACGTCCTCGGGCGTGAATTTCCACCGCTTGGTCGGATCGGCGATGCGCTTTTGGAGCCGCCTTGCCTGCTCGGCACGCGATATGTGCAGCAGGATCTTGACGATGGCCGTCCCCTCGTCGGCGAGCATGCGCTCGAACTCGCGGATGTGCCGGTAGCGCCGCCGCCAGACCGCCGCGGGCTCGAGCCGGTGCACCCGAACGGCGATCACGTCCTCGTAGTGGGAGCGGTTCCAGATCCCGATCTGGCCGCGCGCGGGGCACTTCGCGTGCACCCGCCAGAGGTAGTCGTGCGCGAGCTCGGTCGAGCTTGGCTGGGAGAAGTCCTCGACCCGGCAGCCGTGGGGATTGAGCCCGGTGAAGACATGCCGGATCGTGCTGTCCTTCCCGGCGGCGTCGGTGCCCTGCAGGATCATGAGCAGGCTGTGGCGCCGCTCTGCCCACAGCCGATCCTGGAGCGCGCGCAGCTCGGCCAGGTCGGCGTCCAGGGCGCGCGAGCGATCGAGCCGAGCCGCGCGCCGGCGTCGCGCTTGGCGAGGTTCGCCGCGTGCCCCGGCTCGACGCGGAGCCTGGAGAGCACGCTCACACCGCCGCGGCCGGCTTGGGCAGGGGCTCGATCGCCCGCAACGCGCGTTCGATCTCGGCCTCGGGCAGCTCGTGGTCCTCGAGCCGGTCGTGCAGGTAGGCGTCGTACGCCGACATGTCGAAGTGGCCGTGGCCGGACAGGTTGAAGATGATCACCTGCTCGCTGCCGGACTCGTCGGCCCGCTTGGCGGCGTCGACGACGCCCTTGATCGCGTGCGCGCTCTCCGGCGCGGGCACGATCCCCTCTGACCTGGCGAACGCCACCGCGGCGGCGAAGACGTCGTTCTGGCGGTAGGCCTCGGCCCGCAGCAGCCCGTCGAGCAGGAGCTGCGAGACGATGGGCGCAGCGCCGTGGTAGCGCAGGCCGCCGGCGTGGATGCCCGGCGGGACGAAGTCGTGGCCCAGTGTGTGCATGGCCACGAGCGGCGTCAGCTGGGCGGTATCGCCGAAGTCGTAGGCGTACGGCCCGCGCGTGAGCGTCGGGCAGGCGGCCGGCTCGCACGCGATCACGTCGATCTCGGCCCCGGCGATCTTGTCTCGGATGAACGGCAGCGCGAGCCCCGAGAAGTTCGAGCCGCCGCCGACGCAGCCGATCACGACGTCCACTCCGCTCTCGCCGGCAAGCTCCAGCTGCTTCTGCGCCTCCTGCCCGATCACCGTCTGGTGAAGGAGCACGTGGTTCAGCACCGAGCCCAGCGCGTAGCTCGTGTCGTCCCGGGTGGCGGCGTCCTCGACGGCCTCCGAGATCGCCATGCCGAGGCTCCCGGGCGAGTCGGGATTCTGCTCGAGCATCGCCCGGCCCGCGTTCGTGTCCGGCGACGGGCTGGGCACGACCGATGCCCCCCACGTCTCCATCATCATCCGCCGGTACGGCTTCTGGTCGTACGAGACGCGCACCATGTACACCTTGCACTCGAGCCCGAAGAATCCGCATGCGAGCGCCATCGAGCTGCCCCACTGGCCGGCCCCGGTCTCGGTCGCGATCCTGGTGCGGCCGGCCCTGGCGTTGTAGTAGGCCTGGGCGACCGCGGTGTTGGGCTTGTGCGACCCCGCCGGCGAGACGCCCTCGTACTTGTAGTAGATCCGGGAGCGCGTGCCGAGCGCCCGCTCGAGGCGGTGCGCGCGGTAGAGCGGCGTCGGCCGCCACAGCCGAAGGACGTCGACCACCTATTCGGGGATCGGGATCTCGCGCTCGGCCGACACCTCCTGCATGATCAGGTCCATCGGGAAGAGCGGGGCGAGGTCGTCGGGCCCGACCGGCTGGCCCGTCCCAGGATGCAGGGGCGGCTGCGGGGGATTCGGCGCGTCGGCGAGGATGTTGTACCAGGCGCGCGGAATGTCGCGTTCGGGCAGCAGGATCTTGGTATCGGCCATTGCGGTCTCCTGCGGTGGAGGGCTAGACCGCCGAGGGG
>DATCPV010000524.1:0-3206 GCA_036569885.1 Gaiellales bacterium
GAACGATACGCGACGTCGATGCCGCGTCCGGGTGTGGCGTGTCAGCCGACCCGGCTGGTACCTTAAGTGGTGAAGCCTGGAAAGGGATGGAGGCCGAATGGACGACCGCAAGAAAATCCTCGAGCGCGTCATGGAGGCGACCGACGCAACGCGTACCCGCGTTCAGCAGGAGGTCGCCCAGAGCCCGATGGTGTCCGCCACCAAGGAGCGGGCCCAGGCGGTGCGGCAGCGCGCCCAGACCGCGGCTCTCTCGCAGCTTCACCTCGCCACCCGCGAGGACGTCGCGCGGATACAGGCGTCGCTCGATCGCATCGAGGCTGCCGTCAACGATCTGGCCAAGCGAGTGCCCCAGGCACGCGCGGCCAAACCCCGCGCGACCCGCTCCAAGCCCGCCGCCGGCGACTGATCGCCTCTAGGGCACGCGCAGCCTGATCGCCGCCGGGACGATCTCGAACGTCACCGGGGTCACGCCCGGCTGCTCTCCGTCGGCCTCGATCGGAAGCGGTGTCTCGGGCTCGACCACCACGCGGGTGCCGCGGCTGAACTCGGCCTTGGGATGGTTGACGTGGGTGCCGCGGTAGAGCCGGTGCAGGTTGAGCGCCAGGTCGACCTTGCCCACGTCACCCCAGACGAGCACGTCGAGCAGGCCGTCGTCGGGCTGCGCCATCGGCAGGATCTTCATCCCGCTGGCGAAGTACCGGCAGTTGCCCACGATCACGTTGTTGCACACGCGGTCGAACTCGCGGTCGTCGATGCGGATGTGGAAGCGGCTGTTGTGGTGGCCGAAAAACGTGACCACGGCGCCCCAGGCGAAGGCGACCGTCGCCCCCAGCGGCTTGCTCGATCGGTTGATCCGGTCGGCGGCCTCGCCGGTCAGGCCGGCGCTCGCGATGTTGCAGTAGAGCCGTGACGTCTCCCGGCCGTCGCCGCCGGTGTAGCTGACGCGGCCGATGTCGACGGTGCGGACGGCGCCCTTCGAGGCGACGGCGAGTGCGGCATCCGAGTCCTTGGGGATGCCGAACGTGCGCACGTAGTCGCAGCCGCTCCCGCGCGCGACGACCGCGAGCTCCGCGGTCGGCGAGACGGCGTCGGGGCCGGCGTAGAAGCCGTTCACGGTCTCGGACAGGGTGCCGTCGCCGCCGACGGCCACGATCAGCTCGGCCCCGTCGCGCAGGGCCTGCCGGGTCAGCTCCGAAGCGTGCCCGGGGGCCTCGGTCAGGCGGGGCTCGACCTCGAGGCCGTGCGCCGCCGCGCGGCGGGCGATCTCCGGCCAGCGGCGGCCGGTACGCCCGCCGTCGGAGGCAGGGTTGACGATCATCACCGCGCGCATTGGGGTTATTTCTCGTCCACCGCTGCGCGCAGGGCGAGGCGCGTCATCCGCTCGACCGCGGCGGCCAGCTCGGCGTCGGAGATGCGCGTGAACTCCTCGCCGGAGATGATGTCGGACACGGTCAGGACGCACGCCGCCTCGATCCCGCGCAGAGCGCCGATCGTGAACAGCACGGCGGCCTCCATCTCGACGGCGAGCACCCCCCGTGCCGCCCAGCGCCGGTGCCGGTCGGGATCGGGGTCGTAGAACGTGTCGGAGCTCGCGATCGCCCCGACGTACGGGCGCAGCTTGAGCTCCTTGGCGGAGTGGATCAGGCCGTGGGTGACGTTGAAGTTGGCGGTGGGTGCGTGGGCCTCGCCCCCGGTGTAGCGAAGCGCGGTCGAGTCGCCCGGGACGGCCGAGAGCGCCACCACCAGGTCGCCCAGCTCCAGCTGCGGCTGCAGGCCCCCGCAGGTACCGACGCGGATCAGCCGCCGCGCGCCCAGGGTGATCAGCTCCTCGATCACGATGGCGGCGCTCGGGCACCCCATGCCCGTCGACTGCACCGACACGGGCGTGCCCTCGAACGTCCCGGTGAAGCCGAGCATGCCGCGCTCGCCGTTCACCTGCCTGGCGTCGTCCATGAAGTCGCGCGCGATCCGCTGGGCTCGCAGCGGATCGCCCGGCAGGAGCACCGCCGGCGCGTAGTCGCCCTCGTTGGCTCGCAGGTGGATCGGCACGCGCGGACCTTACATTGCGTCAGCGGCGACGCCGAGCGTGACGCCCGCCAGGCGGTAGCCATCGCCGTCCCGGAACCGCTCGATCGCCTCGCGAACGGCGCTCATGAGGGCGTCGCGTTCGTCCGTTGTGAGCGTGGGCATGAGCCGGGTGAGGCCGCCGTTCAACGACGTCTGCGCGTGCCAGTAGTCGTCGAAGCCGGCGTATGTCCACTCGACCGCGATTGGCTCCACCGCCCGCACCTCGAACCCGGCCTCAGCGACGAGCCGGCGCAGCCTGTCGGGGTCGCCCAGCGCGAACATGCCCGGCCCGCCCGGCTGCGCCGGCGGCAGGTCGGTGAGCCGCTCCAGAATGTCCCAGAGCGTGGTCGCCCACTCATTCTCGGCCGCCGCGCCCCACACGGCGAACGCCAGCCGGCCGTCCGCTCGCAGCACCCGGCGCGTCTCGCGGAGTGCGGCGGCAGGGTCGGGCAGGAGCATGTAGCCGAACCGGCACACGACCCGGTCGACGACCGCGTCGGCGAGTTCCATCGACTCGGCGTCGAGCACTCGCAACTGCACATTCTCGAGGCCCGCCGCGGCCGCCGCCCGGCGGGCAACCTCGACCATGGCGGGCGAGCGGTCGGACAGGATCACCTTGCCGCTACCGGTGAGCGCCGCGGCGACCTCGAGGCCGGTCTCGCCCGGTCCGGCGGCGACCTCGAGCACGGTCACTCCGGGTCGCAGGTCGAGGTTGGCGACGAGCCACGCGGTCAGCGGCCGGCTCATCACCCGCATCCGGTCGCGCTCGGCCTCCCACCCGGCCGCCGCCGTCTCCCAGTTCTGCGCGCTGCGGCGGCGGTATTCGTCGGCCGCGCTGGTAGCGTCCTGATCGTGCATGAGCGGACATTCGCCGTCGGGGGGCTGCGTGTCAACCTGGCGGAGTGGGGGTCGGGACCGCCGGTGGTGCTCCTGCACGGGCTCGCCGGATCGCGCGCGTACCTGCAGCCCTTCGCTGAGCGGCTGGGGCGCACGCATCGCGTGGTGGTGATCGACCTGCCCGGCCACGGCGGCTCCGACCCGATCGAGCCCTTCACGTTCGATGCCGCCGTGAGCCAGATGGCCCATGCCGTCGACCGGATCGAGATCGAGCGGCCGGTGGTGTTCGGCCACTCGTTCGG
>DATCPV010000525.1:0-6502 GCA_036569885.1 Gaiellales bacterium
ATGCCAGCCGCACGCCGGCCACGCGGCCGTCGCGCGTAATCACCGACACGACCTCGGCCTCCGTGCGCACCTCGACGCCCGCCGCCCTGGCCGCACCCATCAAGGCCCCGGCGAGCACGGGCGGGCCACCGCTGACGAAGGCGGTCTGGCCGGCGGCGCCGCCGTCGTTTCCGGCCGAGTCGTTCACGAGCACGAGCGCGGTGCCGGCCGACCATGGGCCCATGGCGGTGAACTGCGTCCCGCGGGCGGCGATGGCTGCGCGGACGCCGTCGTCGGCAAACGACTCGCCCACGAAATCAGCCACCGCCATCGGCAGCACCCGGGTGAGCTCTCGCGCCGTGCGCGCGCCGAGCCGGCGGTAGGCACGGGCGAGCCGGAGCCCGGCCGCGGCATCGGCCAGCGCCGCCCGGTCGAGCCGGGGCGGGGTGGACGCCTGCACCTCGGCCACGAACGCCGCCAGCAGGCGCAGATGAGCGTCGAAGCGCAGGAACGCATCGGCATCGGCGGGGACGTGCCGGCGCAGCTCCTCGGCGGTTCGCTCCGGGTCGCCCCAGAACACCAGCGCCGCTGCGTCCTCTCGCAGCGCGACCATGCGCACGGCCGGGTGGATCAGCTCGAGGCCGTGCTGGGCCAGGTCGAGGTCGTTAATCACCGCCGGCTGCAGCCGGCCGGCGGTGGGGAAGAGGTCGCCGGTTCCGCCCACGGCGCCGCGCCGCTCGACGACGGCCACCCGCTGGCCCGCGCGGCCGAGATACGCGGCGCAGACGAGCCCGTTGTGGCCGCCGCCGGCCACGATCACGTCATAGTCGGGCACGCCGGCCCCTTCTGCCGCCGCGCTGGCGCACGAGCTCGAGCGCGGCGATCCGCCCGGGTGCGCCCATCAGCCCGCCGCCCGGGTGCGCGCCCGAGCCGCACATCCAGAGGTCCTCGACGGGCGTCCGGTAGCGCGCCCAGCCCGGCACCGGCCGGTTGAAGAAGAGCTGCTCGAGCGAGAGCTCGCCCTGGAAGATGTTGCCCTCGGTGAGGCCGATCCGCTGCTCGATGTCGAGCGGCGTCAGCACCTGGCGGCCGACGATCAGGTCGCGGATATTGGGGGCCCGCTCGGCGATGGTGTCGATCACCGTGTCGCCGAAGGCGTCGCGGGCGGCATCGTCCCAGACGCCGTCACCGGCCAGGTGGTAGGGGGCGTACTGCACGAAGCAGCTCATGACGTGCTTGCCGGGCGGCGCCATGGCGGGGTCGACGAGGGTGGGGATGATCATATCGACGTACGGCCGCGCCGAGAAGCGGCCGTACTTCGCGTCGTCGTAGGCCCGCTCCATGTAGTCGATCGACGGCGAGAAGCTGATTGCTCCGCGCAGGTGCTCGCCCCTGCCGGGCAGGCAGCTGAAGTCGGGCAGGCCGTCGAGGGCCAGGTTGACCTTGCCGGACGAGCCCCGGAAGTGGTACCGGGCCAGGTCGGCCTCGAACTCGGGGTCGAGCGTCCCCGGCTCGAGCAGGTGGGTGAACGTGACCCGCGGGTCGGCGCTCGAGAGCACGGCGCCGGCCTCGATCTGCTCGCCGGAGGCGAGCGTGACGCCCGTCGCGCGGCCGTCGCGGACGTCGATGCGGGCGACCTCGGCATCGGTGCGCACCTCGGCGCCCTGCGCCCGCGCCGCCGAGGCGATCGCCAGGCTCACGCCGCCGGTGCCGCCGCGGGGGATGCCCCAGGCGCGGAAGGCGCCGTCGATCTCGCCCATGTAGTGGTGCAGGAGCACGTAGGCGGTGCCGGGCGAGCGCACGCCCTGGAAGGTGCCGATGATGCCCGACGCCGACATGGTCGCCTTGAGCGGGTCGGTCTCGAACCACTAGTCGAGAAAGTCGGCGGCGCTCATCGTCATCAGCTGGATGAAGGCGTCCTTGAGCCGGCGCGGCAGGTCGGCGAAGCTGCGCCCGAGGCCGGCCAGGGGCAGCCACTGGCGCGGGTCGATGCGGCCCTGGTCGGGCGGCACGGCGGCGAGGATCGGCTTCACGAACCGCGCCATCTGCACCATCGCGTTTCCGTACTCGTCGTAGGCCTCGGCATCGCTCAGCGACCACCTGCGCAGCTCGCGGATGGTGCGGGCGTGGTCGTTCGTCCGCCACAGAAAGTCGCCGTCGAGCGGGGTGAAGGTGCCGTCGAGCGGCAGGATCTCGAGCCCATGGCGGGGCAGCTCGAGCTCGCGGACGATCTCGGGCCGCAGCAGCGACACCACGTACGAGGCGACGCTGAAGCGGAAGCCGGGGATGATCTCCTCGGTGACCGCCGCCCCGCCGAGCACGTCGCGGCGCTCGAGCGCAACCACGCGCATGCCGGCGCGGGCAAGGTACGCGGCCGTGACCAGGCCGTTGTGCCCGCCGCCGATCACGATCGCGTCGTAGCGCTCCGCCATGCTCGCACGAGATTACCGGGGACGGACGCCGCCGGGCACCGTAAACTGGCGCGATGAGCGTCGGCACCCCCTTCCACGAGCGCACCGCGCCCCTGAACCGCAAGCTGGCCTGGGGCGACTGGGCCGGCTACGCGGCCGCCGCCGCATACGCCGACCACCACGACATCGAGTACAACGCGATCCGCCAGGCCGCGGCGCTGATCGACGTCTCGCCGCTCTTCAAGTATCTGGTCACCGGGCCGGACGCCGTTGCCCTGGTCGACCGCGTGATCACCCGGGACGCCACTCGCCTGCAGGTGGGGCAGGTGTGTTACACGCCCTGGTGCGACGAGCGCGGCAAGGTGATCGACGACGGCACCGTCGCCCGGCTCAACGAGACGAGCTTCCGCTGGACGGCCGCCGACCCCTGCTACCGCTGGCTGCACATGAACACGGCCGGCCTCGACGTCGACATCCAGGACGTCACCGACACGGTCGGCGCGCTCGCCCTGCAGGGCCCCCGGGCCCGGGCGGTGCTCGAGCAGGCCACCGGGGCCGACTGGGCGGACGTGGCCTACTTCCGCCGCCGGGCGGCTGTCGTTGCGGGCATCGAGATCGATGTCACCCGCACCGGCTACACGGGCGACCTGGGCTACGAGCTGTGGGTCGATACCGGCCACGCGACCGAGCTGTGGGACGCCGTGATCGCCGCGGGCGCCGACCACGGCCTGCGGCCGGCGGGGATCCGGGCGATGGACGTCGCCCGCGTCGAGGCGGGTCTCGTCCTGCTCGAGGTGGACTACACGAGCTCCCGTCACGCGCTGACCGCCGAGCACGAGTACACGCCGTTTGAGATCGGCCTCGGCCGCCTGGTCAACTTCGACAAGCCCGACTTCATCGGCCGCCGCGCGCTCGACCGCGACCGCGCCGCGGGCACCCCGGCCCGGCGGCTGGCCGGCATCGAGCTCGACTGGGCCGGCATCGAGGCGGCGTTCGGCCGCCATGGCCTCGCCCCGGCCGTCGCGGCGACGGTCAACCGCGAGCCGATCCCGATCTTCTACGCCGGAAACCAGGTCGGCCGCGCGACCAGCACGTGCTGGTCGCCGACGCTCAAGAAGATGATCGCGCTGGCGTCGCTCGGGCCGGGCCTGCGCCCGGATGCTCCGCTCGAGATCGAGTGGTCGGTCGAGGGCGAGCGCGGCCGGGTGGACGCGCGCGCGGTCGATCTGCCGTTCCTCGACCTCGAACGGCGGCGGGCGTAAGAGCGCTAACTACGATTCCCGGATGCCCGCCGGACGCAAGCTGATCGTCGACAACCGCAAGGCCCGCCACGACTTCCACATCCTCGAGCGGGTCGAAGCCGGCGTGGCGCTGACCGGCACCGAGGTCAAGTCGCTGCGCGAGGGCGGCGGCAACCTGCGCGAGGCCTACGCGCAGCTGCATGACGGCGAGGTGTTCCTGGTGGGGGCGCACATCGCCCCCTACCGGCAGGGGAACCTCCAAAACCACGAGCCCATGCGCGACCGCAAGCTGCTGCTGCACCGGCGCGAGATCGAGCAGCTGGGGCGCAAGGTGGCCGAGCGGGGGATGACCCTCGTGCCGCTCCAGCTCTACTTCGCCGACGGCCGGGTGAAGCTCGAGCTTGGCCTCGCGCGCGGCAAAGAGGGCGTCGACAAGCGCCACGCGATCGCGGAGCGCGACGCCAAGCGGCAGATGGACAGGGCGCTGCGCTCGGTCGAGCGGCAGCGGCGGTGAGCGCCACGGTGCGGGCGGCGGGTGCGGCCGATGCGGCCGGCATCGCGGCGCTCTACGCCGAGCTGGGCTACTCGCTCTCGCCGGGCGACGTCGCCGAGCGCATGGCGGGGCCGGCGGGCGGCGGCCGCTCGGCCGCGCTCGTTGCCGAGCGGGATGGCAGCGTCGTCGGCCTGCTGACGCTCCACATGGTGCCGGTGCTGCACGAGCCCGGCGACTGGTGCCGGATCACCTCGCTGGTCGTGCACCCGGCGGCCCGCCGCAGCGGCGTCGCCAGGGCGCTGGTGACGCAGGCCGAGTCCCGGGCGCGGGCGGCGGGCTGCGCGCGGATCGAGGTGACCAGCGCGCTGCATCGCGACGGCGCCCACGACTTCTACCGAAGCCAGGGCTACGGGCGGGTGTCCGAGCACTTCCTGAAGCGCCTGCGGAAGCCGGCCGCGTGAGGCTGGACGTCCGTTTCGAGGCCGTCCCGGTCGAGGCCATGCGGGCCTTCCTCGAGCCGCTCGGCTATCGCTTCGACTGGGGGCCGGAGCTCGAGGGCATCGGCTTTCACTGGCTGAAGCAGCCGCTCTCGGGGACCGGGGTGCGGGCGACGTACTTTCCCGACGGCGGCGAGGGCCTGCTTGTGCTCGAGACCGACGGTTTGGCATCGGCCACCGACGCGGCCGTCCAGGACGTCACGGCGCGCCTGCTGGCCGAGCGGTTCGTCCGGGCATCGGTGTGGTGCGCCACGACGGAGCGGGCCGAGTACGCCGGCGGCCAGTCCGCCGAGCCGCCGGCGCCGGGCACAGATCCCCCGCCGTGGTACACGTAGGCGACCGCCCGGTCGTCGTCGACCGGCGCCGGACGCCGCGGGGCGAGGTCGTGCTGCGGCGAGCGGGCGAGCACTTCGAGGTGATTACGAACGGGACGTTCCTCATGGACACCCGCGACGGCCGCTCCGAGCGCGCGCTCGTGCGGGAGGCGATCGCGGGCAAGACCGGTGTACGCCTGCTGCTCGCCGGCCTCGGCGTCGGCTTCTCGCTCGACGAGGCACTGGGGGCGGATGCCGTGACGGAGGTCGTCGTGGTCGAGCTCGAGGCCGTGGTCGTGGAGTGGGTGCGGACGCACCTTGGCGGACTGACCGAGCGTGGCCTGGGCGACCCGCGGGTCCGGCTGGTCGTGGCCGACATCCGCGATGTGCTCGAGACGACCGAGGATGAGTTCGACGCGATCTGCCTCGACATCGACAACGGGCCGGGGTGGCTGGTGCACGAGGCCAACGCCGAGGTCTACGCCGATCCGATGCTGGCACTGATCGGCCGCCGCCTGCGCGCCGGTGGACGGCTGGCGGTGTGGGCGGCGGCGCCGGAAGCCGAGTTCGAGGCGCGGCTTCGCAGACGCTTCGGCGCGGTCGCGACGGTCTCGATCCCCGTCGCCCGCGGCCCCGACGACGTCGTCTACGTGGCTACAGCTGGAGCAGGGTAGGCGCGAGCGTATGCAGCTCGGCGCGCTCGCTGTCCAGATCGGCAGTGACCGGCTGAACGGCGACGTGGTCGGCGCCGGCATCGAGATGGCCGCGAATGCGCTCGGCGATCGCCTCGGGGTCGCCCCAGGCGATCAATGCGTCCACCAGCCGGTCGCTCCCGCCGTCGGCCAGGTCGTCGTCGCCAAAGCCGTCCTCGCGCCAGCTGTGGGTGTAGTTCGGCAGCTGCAGGTAGCGGGCGAGGTGCTCGCGGGCGATCGCGCGGGCTTGCACGGGGTCGGTCTCCAGCACGATTCCCTGCTCGGGTGCCAGCACGGGGCCCGGGCCGAGCACCGACCGGGCGCGCGCCGTGTGCGCCGGTGTGACCAGGTAGGGGTGGGCACCGTGCGCGCGGTCGCGGGCAAGCTCGAGCATGCGCGTGCGCAGGGCGGCGAGCACGAGCGGCACGGGCTCGGCCGGCCCCGGCGCCCGGTAGACGGCCAGGTCGTGGGCGTCCAGGTATTCGCGCATCGCCGTCACAGGGCGGCCGTAGTCGTGCCCGCGCAGCTCGACCGCGGGTGCGTGGCTCACACCGAGCCCGAGTACGAAGCGCCCGTCGAACGCCTCGGCGAGCGCGTTTGCCGCCGCGTTGGCGGCCGCGGGATCGCGCGCATAGATGCTGGCGATGCCGGTCGCGACCGTGATCCGCCGCGTCGCGGCCAGCAGGATGGCGGCGTGGACGAACGCCTCCTTGTTCACTGCCGTCTCGCCGAACCACAGCGCCGGATACCCGAGCTGCTCGATCTCGGCGGCGGTATCGCGTTCGACGCCGGCGGACTGCAGTCCGAGCAGCGTCAGCCAGACCCCGACCCGCCCGAGGCGTCCGCGGAGCCGATCGCGCTGCGCAGCGTCGATC
>DATCPV010000526.1:0-1813 GCA_036569885.1 Gaiellales bacterium
ACCCTGGCCGATCTCGTCCAGATGCCGCGGCGCTCGCTGGTGGTCGTCCTCGAGTGCGCCGGACACCGCCGGGCCGAGCTGCGGCCCGCGACCCCGGGGCTGCAGTGGCAGGAGGGGGCCGTGTCGGAGGCGCGCTGGACCGGTACCCCGCTCGTGGGACTCCTGCGCGCGGCCGGGATCGACCGGGAGGCGGCCGCGGTCGTGCTGACGGGCGCCGACCGGGGCGCGTTCGAGCGCCGCGGCGAGCATCCGTACGCTCGCTCGCTGCCGCTTCGAAAGGCCCTCCACAAGGACACCATCCTGGCCTACGAGATGAACGGCGACCCGATTCCGCCCGAGTACGGCGGCCCTGTGCGGGCGATCGTCCCCGGCTGGTATGCGACCGACTCGGTGAAGTGGGTCGAGCGGGTGCATGTCGTGCAGGCCGAGTTCGACGGGCCGTTCCAGGCCCTGGACTATCGCTTCGCCACCGCCGCCGACCCCGAGCCCGGCGTGCGGATGGAGCGCATGCCCGTGCACGCCCTGATCACCGACCCCGGCGAGGGATCCGGCCTGGCCGCGGGGCGGATCGTGCTCCGCGGCGCCGCCTGGAGCGGCTCCGGCGCCGTCACCGGCATCGAGGTGCGTATCGACGACGGCCGCTGGCAGGACGCGGCGGTGACGGAGCGCACCGGCCGCTACGGCCGCACGCTGTGGCGGTACGACTGGGCTGCCGAGCCCGGGCGGCACACGATCGCCGTGCGCGCCCGCGATGCGAGCGGCGCGGTGCAGCCCTCCGAGCCCGTGTGGAACCGGCGCGGCTATGCCAACAACTCCGTCCACCGTGTCACGGTGGCGGTCGAGGAGGTGACCTGATGGCAACGTTCGACCGCAATCCCGCTCTGGCCAACGAGACGGTCGCCGCCGACATCGAGCTCGACGCGTGGCTGGAAGCGCGCGATCTGGGCCGCGAATCGACCCGTGCCGAGCTGCAGGAGCTCGTCTGTGAGCTCGCCGCGCGGCCCGACCTGTGGCGGCGGCACGTCCGCCACTCGCCGGTCGAACGCCTCTACGTGCGGCTGCACCTGGACGATCACCTCGAGGTCTGGCTGATCTGCTGGTCGCAGAGGCAGGACACCGGGTTCCACGATCACGACGGCAGCCGGGGGGCGGTCGTCGTGGTGGGCGGCGCGCTGCGGGAGCGGCGGCTGGCCGTGACCGGCCGGCCGCCGACCGCGGTGTATCCGACCGGCGCCGCGTTCTCGTTCGGGGCAACGCACATCCACGACGTGTCCCAGACCGGCGCCACAGTCGCCACCTCCCTGCACGTCTACTCCCCGCCGCTCGGCGAGATGGGCTTCTACGAGATCGCGTCCGACGGGACGCTCAGCCGCCGCAACGGCGACTACCGGGAAGAGTTCTGCTAGGAACTCAGCCGAGCAGGGTCGCCCCGGCGCCGACCAGGAGGGCCATCGCCCACAGCCGGTCGACGTTCACCCACGCCTGCCGCAGGATGCCGACGCCGATCACCTCGTAGACGGCGAAGGCGAGGATCGCGGCCACCGCGATCATCCCGGCGGTGTGTGCCGCCACGGCCACCGCGGCCGAGCCGAGGCCGGTCGGGAAGACGCCGTCGGAGGTCGATACGTGCACGCCGACCAAGAACGGCAGCAGCATCAGGCCGGCACCGTGCGCGGTCGACATCAGAAACGACCACAGCGCCAGCTCTGGCGGCTTGATCCGGAACCCGACCCAGCGGGGGTGGCGGTTGCGCATGAGCTTCCAGATCGCGAAGCTGGCGAGCGCGGCGGCGCCGACGATGCGCACCGTCTCG